>QKDO01000078.1 GCA_003252075.1 Nitrospirota bacterium | reverse complement strand
CAACTGAAAATGCAGCGACTCGTTTTCTTCACGTTAAAACTCATGCGTGATGCATTCGGCATCGAGATCCCGGGTGATATAACCAAAAAAAATATGGTTGGGTATGAATTTCTTAGACAGACTATCATCAATGGCTTGTTTAGACAGGATGTCAAGCCCCATCGTAGAATGGCAATATATCTGGCTCTTCTTGACTCACCTGCCGATATTTTTAGCGTGCTCTTTCGAAGAATCTTTCCGACTGTCTCAGAGATCCGCCTCCGCTACAATATCCCCAGCGGTTCACTCAAGATCCTCCCCTATTACCTTCTGAACCCCTTCATCATGCTCTTCAGAAAGGCCCCCCGCTAACCCCTCCCACCCCCAAAAACCTCCACCCCGGAGGTGGATGTTTAGTCAGCTTCCTCCGTGCCGAATTCTTGCACCTCCGGGGTGGATGGATTATACTGGGAACCATGAAACGAGAGACTCTCGCCAACAATTTTGTTTATCATGTTTTTACCAAGAGCATTGCCGGCTACTGTATATTCAGAGACGAACTTGACTATGCCCGCATGATTGACCTCATCAAGTATTATCGGCTTGAAAAGCCCCCGACAAAATTCTCTGCATATATTAGGTTGAAAGACAGAGATCAGTTCTTTAGCAAATACTTGTTGGAGAAAGAAAAGATCGTTGATATTGTCGCCTATTGCATGATGCCGACACACCTGCATATTGCGCTGAAACAGCTCAAAAGCAGCGGTATTTCGATCTTCATGGGCAACGTGCTGAACAGTTATACCCGATAATTCAACACGCGATACGATAGGAAGGGGCCGTTATGGCAGAGCAGGTTCAAGCACGTTGCCGTTGAAACGAATGAGCAGTTGAGTCATCTTACGCGATACATTCACCTGAATCCGGTAACTGAACATCTGTGCGAAGCCCCCGGTGCGTGGGCATATTCATCTTACCAAGAGTATATGGGCGAATCACCAGATGCGATGTGTATGGAGGATTACCGTCTCTTTCAGACCCCTTCAGCGTATCGTGATTTCGTGCTCGATCAAAAGGAGTATCAGCACTCACTTGCGCACTTGAAATACCTATATCTTGAGTAAAGCATCGCCTCCTTCCACCTCCGGGATGGAAGGACCACCAAGAGGAGAGGCGGAAAATCGTTCAGGCTTTTCTGACCGAGACATCCTCAATCTCGAGCCGGGAGTTGAGGGCCTCGATCAGGATAACGATGCGGTCCCTGCCCGGTATCTCCCGCTCGAAAATGCCGTAGAAATTTGCGAAGGGACCTTCCTTGACCAGCACGCGGTCGCCCTTGCTGAGCGGTTCAGGGACCGGGGTGATGATGCTGTCCTCACCCATATGCTCGCTGATCGCACGGATGATCTCGACCGGCACGACGATTGGGTTCTCTTTTCCAACGATGTACTTCACGCCGCGGGTGAACCGGATCATTTGGTTGTGCCGTTCATTGTCAAAGGAGGCGAAGAGGTAATTCTTGAAGAGAGGTTCTACGACTGTAAGATATTTCCCGCGCAGGTATTTCTTTATGCGTATCTTCGGGTTCAGGACCTCAATGCCGGCGTTCCTCAGGTGTAGAGCGGTAGAGTCCTCGCATGAGGGCTTGGTGTAGATAGCGTACCAGTTCATACTAAAATATATACGCGTACATGCCCATACGCGAAAGAGCGCGGAAGCGTGAGCGTGAAGAAGCGTACAAGAAGCGAAAAAGAGTAAAAGCGTGAATACAACTGCCCTTCCTTCTTTCCTTTTCGCATAATCGCATGTACACTTCTGCGCATATGCCTTTTCATAGTATCTCTCTGTTTTCAATAACGGCCGCGGGATTTTCCATGAATATCTTCCCGGCCGCTTCCTTGTTCAGCAATTCCAATACTTCCCGGTAGGCCCGCGAAAGGACCGGCACCCTGCGGTTCGTGCTGTGAGCATCGGATGCGACAAAATCGACGCAGCCCATCTTGAGGAGCTGGAGCGCGTATTTCTTTATCTGTTTTCCAAATTCACCGGTTATGCTCATGGCGGTGATCTGGAGCAGGGCACCCGATTCCCTGAGCAGCTCTGATCGCCGGGGCGATGCAAGCAGCGTGTAGTTGCGCTCGGGATGGGTGACAATCGGTACGTATCCTTTCAACCTTGCCTCGAAGATGAGCTCATCGAAATGCGGCGGCAGGAGGTCAGGCAGTTCGAGCAGGAAATACCGAGAGCCGTTTAGCGTCGGGAGCGCATGCCGGGATATGCAATCGAGCAGTTCATAGGTTAGCCGGACATCTGCTCCCCTCAGGAGCTCGATGCGCAACCCACTCTTATCCATCTCTTCCCGGACAAGGGAGACACGGTCATCAATGTCCTGCATCGTGGGCACATCCTGGCACTGGTAATGGGGAGTTGCAATGATGTGGCTGATGCCGTCGTCTTCGGCCATGCTGAGCATCTTCATGGTCGCTTCGAGTTCCACGGGGCCGTCGTCCATTTCCGGCAGTATATGACAGTGGATGTCGATCATGAGCAGGCTCCAACTGCGTGAAATCGAATATGCGTACAAGTGCGGATGCAGATCACCGGAAAAGCGAAGAAGCAGCGAAGCGTGGGACGATAATCAGTCTTATGCATATGATGTGGGCAAGTCATTTCTTTTATCTCATTGCATAATAGCATACGCGTATAAACGCTTTTATCTTTCTTCCTTTTCCGCTTTCGCGCCCTCCGCTTTGACGCATTCCCCCATGTACGCATGATGACCCTACCGCATCAACGCTTTCTCTCTTCCAGAGAGAAGCGGTCACCTATGGAGATGCCGATCTTCTCTGTCAGACCTGCATTTATCTCGAGGGCATAGGCGGCGCGAATGGAAACGTTGTAAATCGTGCATTGTATGCAGGGCTGCAGGTTCTTCATGACCGAGATGACTTTCCTGTCTTTATCGAAGACAATGATGTCAATCGGGAATTTCATATCTTTCATCCAGAAGGCGACCGGCCTGCCCGGTTCGAGGACGAAGAGCATGGCCGAATCAGGGAGAAGGCTGTCCCTGCCGGAAAGTCCTTTTTCCCGCAATGCATCGTCCGCAGCAACCTCGACCGTGAATACGGCACGGACGTTCCCGGCGGGCGTGCCGCGCGAAGCGTCCATCTGCTTCCGGATGACCACGGTCTTTGTCCCAGGGCTTTTTACTGCGGGATCGGCAGCAACTTCGGAAGCCGGCAGAAACCATGAGAGAATATACAAGAGCAAGAAAGCGTACGCAACCGCTTGCAGTTGCCCGCGCGGATGATGGCATGCGCGGATCAACGCGGTCAAGCGTGAGCGCATCACCGATTTATTTCTCCTTCCTTTTCCCATTCCTCTGACGCTTTCCCGGTATCATCCCCTGCGCGCGGCGCACCATCTGCTGACTCTGGACTGCCTTTTGCCCTGAACCCTTCGCCTTTGAACGGCAGGTCTTTCTGAGAAGACCCGGCACCTCTGCCTCCGGCCCCGGTTTCTCTGATCATGGACTTCTGCACGTTTTCCGTGGGAGGATGCGGGTCAACTGCATCGGAGAGCGCTGCAACCATGCCGAGCACCGTGCCGAAGAGGAGCAGGTTCGAGAGGATGTGGAGGTTGAAGTCAAAGATGCTGTGCACTGCCATGCTCATCGCCGATGAAAGGGCAGCCATCAGCATGATGCCGGACCTGCCTTCGAAGGTGCTTCTGAAGGCATACCAGAGAAGAAGAGCAATGAAGCAGACCAGGAGCATGCTGCCGCCAAGTCCTGCCTCGAGCAGGAATTCGAGGTAGTCGTTGTGGGCGTGGTCGTAGATGCCGCCCTGCACCGATGCCGGGGCGTAGAGCGGGAATATGTGCAGGAATGTCCCGAGCCCTGAACCGGTCAACCAGAAGTCCTTTGCTGCGGTGAGCGTTGTCGACCAGACAATGAGCCGTTGTTCCTTCGTGATGTCCGCCTGGGTGAAGCGCTGCATGATCGGGTCCATGCCGAGCCAGGCGAGATAGGTCAGGACCGCGATGATGAATACGCCGATGATCCATACCTTCTTCTGCTGGTATCTGCTGGCGAAAAGGAGAAATCCGAAGAGCGCCATTCCCGAGACAAAACTGACGATGCCGCCCCGGGATAGGGAGAAGAAGAGCGCGACCGACATGATGACCGCGAGAAAACCGTAGAGGATCTTCTTTTCACGGGAGTGCTTTGTGATGGCGTGCCCCAGGGTCAGGGGTATGATCATGCCGATGAAGCCGGCGAAGTGGTTCCGGTTGACAAAGGGGCCGAAGGGTTTTCCGCCCATGGTAAGTTCCCTGACCCAGTAGAGCCTGCCGTTCCAGGAGGCCTTCTGTACAATGGCGAAGACGGCGAGACAGAAGCCGAAGAGAGAGAGTGCGACAACGAAGTCCTTCAGCCTGTCCCTGCTGATGAAATAGATAGCTGCTACTGAAAATACCGTAAGGAAGGCAACGACCTTCAACGCTTCCAGAAGGCTCCGGTAGGGAACAAGGCTGATTGCACCCGGGCCTGCAGGCCCGGGAGTGTAAAACTCCCTGAGCCGATAGGATCCGGGGGACAGATATTTCAGCACGACTAGCGGGAAGGGTATGGTCTGCAGGAGGACGTACAGCGTGAAGGCGAAACCCGCGACGATCAGGAGCTTTGTATGGACTGGTGTCCGGTATGCAGCGTATTCCCGCTTCAGGATCCAGATGAGGCCGAGGGTGTACACGAGGGCGAGCACGGCTGTCGATGACCATATCTCGACGGCGCCGAACAGAAGCGCCGACACCATGATGATGAACGCTAAGATGCTAGTTATCATAGTTTGTGCTCACGATCTTCAGATGACTGTTCTCACGCGCGAGTCTCCAGGTGATCCTCCCGGTATGCCTCACCCAGCGGCCCTCACGTGACCTATATCGGTTCATGCTATACGTGCCCGAGACGGTGGCCTTCTGTCCGTCGGCACGGATGTCCATGTTCAGGATCCGGTAGTCAGTGATTTTTTCCCTGAAGGTCTCCTGGTATGCGATCCTGATCTCCTGATAACCCATGGTGTTGTTCTCTACGGCTGCAGGCGAAAATAGGGCCATGAACTCTTCAAGGTCGTTCTGCGTGTAGGCCCGTATGTACTGCTGCATGAATGCGTTGACCTCTTCCCGGGTGATCCCCGCCTCCATCGGCTGCGAAAGCTGTTCCGGTCTGATCTCGGCTGTCACCGGAGAAGGCTGCTCCTTTTTGATGGTAGATCTCTGCAGTTCGGGGACTCCCTGTTCTGCAGGTCGCGGCTCAGGTCCCTTTTCCTGCACAGCCGCAGCTAATACGGAAGAAGACAGCACGGAAAGGGTAGCTCCCCTGTTCTCTGTCCGGTACCCGGGTGTTGCCGCGGATGCATCGGGTTTTTTTTCCTCCTTCTGGGAAGGTGCTGTCCTGTCCGGGCCAACACCTCCGGCTGTAACGGATGGAACGGGTCTTTTCACGGGCAGGGCTGGAGACACCATCATCTTTTGCTCTCGCGGAGCTGCAGATCCGGCACTTTTCCCCAGGGCAGGAAGAATCGGGAGCTCTGTCTGCGGCACCTGCTCCGGCATTGTCATCTGCTGAGGGAGCGGTCTCCGGGCAAAGAGTTCAGACTCAAGTGTTGATGAGCGGTTTTGCTGGTAGATGTACAGCAGGAAGGCTGCTGCCACGAGAACGTAGATCCCGATCATGGCCTTTGGCAGGTATTTCCCGAACCGGTCCCATACCGATGATTCCTGAAAGGACATCCTGCGGCGCGGCGGGAACTGCCTCGACGATTTGGCGCGGTAAAGTTCCTCCCTCTGATGTTGCGCGTAGGACGGGTAGCGGCTGTTCTGCTGCGTTTCAGACAGTCTCCGGTCATACTCCGAACGTCTAGTATCGTCCTTCAGGGTGCTGTATGCCTCGTTGACCTTTTTTGCCCGTTCAGATACCCATTCCTCGTCCCCGGTCTGTATGTCAGGATGGTACAGCAGCATGAGCCTTTTCCAGCGCTGCCTGATCTCCTCCGGGGCGGCGCTCATGGGAAGACCGAGCGTGACGTAGAAGTTTTCCTCCGGGTTGAAGTGCATCTTCGAGATGACAAAGTTAGCGC
Source organism: Nitrospirota bacterium (assembly GCA_003252075.1). Classification (GTDB taxonomy): domain Bacteria; phylum Nitrospirota; class Thermodesulfovibrionia; order Thermodesulfovibrionales; family UBA6898; genus UBA6898. The sequence goes on along the minus strand of QKDO01000078.1, from coordinate 59,013 downwards.
CATCCACCAGATATTTGATGTCAAGTTCGTTACGCCGGGCGAAGTCCCTGACCGCATCAGTGCCGCGGGAGATGTCCATCAGCCCCTCGAAGCAGCGGATCGCCTGCGCAAAGAGCACCTCCGGCGCTGCTCCCTTATAGGAAAGGCCGATGACGGCTAATGCTTTTTTGAGCTGTTCGTCTGTGTGGGCGCCTGCTGTTTCAGCGCCATACCGTCTATCCATGCTGTCCCTTCTATTTTATTGTCCAGTTTGCTCGACCGCTCCCTCCGCGCCATGACCACGACAGCGCTGCAGGACGACGGGACCTCGAAGTCGAGCGTTACCTCTCTCCAGAAGGTTGTGCCGGTTATCACTTCCGACCGCTCGTCGAGGCCGGTACAGGCATGTCCCAGAACCTGCAGGAATATGCCGTTCGTAGTCGTGAGCGCATCGCTCTTTATGCTCCCCCTGAGCAGATAGGCCGCGCCGGGGGTCACCCTGACGATCTGGGTGGCAAAAGCGATGTCCGGGTTGTGTTTGCCGTCAAAGAGCACGCCAAGAGAGCGCCTGTCGGCCATATGCACAGACTCGTCCAAAAAGACCTTGACCCCTTCAGTCTCCCTGACCCTCCAGCCGAAACCGCCGTTCAGCAATTCATTCTCGAACCCGGAGTTCCAGAGAAGCGACGCGCTGTCTTCTTTTACCATCCCTTCGATCTTCCCGGTGATGTCTTTCCAGACCGCCTCAGCCTGATCATACAGACCGTTGGTTATGAGGAAATTGACATAGGAGACAAAGTCCCCCTTCTGCAGGCTGCCCTGGTCAAGGGTCCTCCATACGGCCTGCGCCTCGTCGGTCTTTTTCGCGCTGATGAGATAGGAAAGGTACTTTGACTGGTAATCGTAGGTTTCAGGCACCAGGTTCTTGAGAATATAGGCATTGTCCGGCTGGACTTTCCAGGAAAGGTCGTAGACCATGGTCTGAAAGTCCGGCTCGATGAGCAGGTATTTCCTGAATGCGCCAAAGGCCTTGTCCACGTTGCCGTTCATAAGCCAGAACGTGCCGGCGTCCCACATGAGACCGGAATCATTGGGGCTCAGCGTCACGGCCCGTTCGAGCGCCTGCTCTGCATCGCTGTCCTTTCCACTCAGGTGATATGCCCGCGAGAGCTCTGTCCAGGCGCCTGCCTGGAGCGGGTTGAGCGCAATGGACCTTCGGTAATAGGCGATCGCCTTTTCGGGCGCGGGGTCCTCGATGTTCATCAGGTACAGCCTGCCGAGCAGATAGGGATAGATTTCGTTCTGCCCGTCATAGCGGGCGGCGGAAATCAGGCCGCGTTCGGAGGCGCGGGTGAAAAAATACCAGCCGGCTGCCTGCTGCGCCAGAGGGATCAGGAGCAGGAGATACAGGAGAAGAGCGATGACAGAAAGGCCGAGGCTTACCGCAGAACCCCGCTGCCACCGAAGCTCATTTTTCATCGCTGGTGTAGTTCTGATAGTAATACTGGTAGTAGGAGGAGTAGCCGTACCGGAGGTTGTTTTCGTTTATGGCGTTGAGCACCACGCCGAGGACCTTTGCATTGACGCTCTCAAGGACCTTCTTTGCCTGGACCGCAGCATCCCTGGGCGTCGAGCCTGACTTGACGACAAGGATGACGCCGTCAGTAAGGGTGCTCGCTATCGCCGCATCGGCAAGACCGAGCAGGGGAGGCGTGTCGATGATGATGAAGCTGTACAGCGGGTAGAGCACGTCTATCAGTTCCCGCAGGCGGTAGGAGCTCAGCAGCTCTGCCGGGTTGGGCGGAAGCGGGCCGGATGTTATCACGTCAAGGTTTGGAATGTCGGTATGTTTGATCAGGTCGTCGTCGAACTCAATATTGCCCGACAGGAACGACGAAAGCCCGTTTCCGTTACTCACCTTGAAGATCTTGTGCAGGCGCGGCCTTCTCATATCCGCGTCGATCAGCACGGCCTTTGCATCGGATTTCGTGAGGCTGACCGCCGTATTGATGGACGTGGTTGTTTTCCCTTCCTCCCTTCGGGGGCTGGTGACCATCATTACCTTGGGAGGCTTGCCTGCGGAAGAAAAGAGGAGGAACGTGCGGATCGACGAATAGGCCTCGCTCAACTGGCTCTTGCTGTCCAGATGGCTGATGTACTCCACCGGGAACAGTCTGCCCGCGGGCCGGGCAATTGCCTTCCGGGGTCCATTCTTCTTCCGGTCTCGGGCGGCCTTGGCCGCCGGGGCAGCGGCATACAGGGGCACGATGCCGAGGGAGGGCATGAACATCCTTTTTTCGATGTCCTCAGGGGTCTTGATGGTGTTGTCGATATATTCGGTGAAGAAGGCCAGGCCAACGCCGCCGAACAGCCCGACGATCAGCGCAAGCAGGATGTTGCGCTTCCGGTTGGGCTTGAACGGCCCCTTCGGTACTTCGGCCTTGTCGAGGATCTGGATGTTGCTTGAGTTGAGGGTTGCCGAGATGCCGGTCTCCTTGAGTCGCTGGAGCAGGCCGTTATAGAGCTCCTTGTTCGTGTCCGCCTCGCGCTTCAGGATCAGGTACTGGACAGCGCGGTTGTTGAGTTCAAGCGCTTCCTGCTTCTGCTTGTCAAAGGCTGCCTTGAGATAGCCCTCTTTCTTTACGGCAGCCTCAAAATCCTTGCGGGTACTGTTGACGATCTTTTTCGCCTCCGTCGCCATGCGTTTGTTTATCTGGTCGATCAGCTCCTTGAGCTTCACCATCTTCGGGTAGTCCGGCTTATAGATCTTGAGGTTCTGGTTGTATTCGGATTCGAGTGCTGCGGCATCCTTCCGCAATGTCTGCATGAGCGGGCTGTTCATCACGAGGGAACTCGACTCTGCATCGCCTGCCTTGAGCTCGTTATACAGGGCCTCTTTCTGGATGCGCTCGGAAGTGGCTGCGATGAGCTCGGTCGAAAGCGAAGCGAGCTTCTTGGTGACGAGGTTCTCTGATCCGCCCTTGCCGTCATCGTCCACCTTTGTCTCGAGGAAGATGATCTCGTTCTTGCCCGCGTACTGGTTGAGCTTCTCCTCTGCCTGCTCGACCTTTGCCTTCATCGCCTCAAGCTGTCTCTCGAGCCATTCGCGGGCCTGCTGCGTGGCCTCGTATTTAGACTCGATGTTCAGGTCGATGTAGGATTTGGCCAATGCATTGACCACATTTGCCGCCATATCCGGGTCATAGGAGGTGAAGCTGACGTTGACGAGACTGGATCTCGGTTGGGGCGTTACTTCGACGCGGCCGATAAAGCCGTCGACGAGCGAGGAATCGATGCCTTCGTCCACGGCATCTGGTTTCTTGAGAAAGGCGGCCTGCCTGGCTTCCCGCTTTTGACCGGAAAACTCAGGGCTTGCGTCGAGCTTCATCTTCCGGATTACCCGTTTTGCCAGATTCCGCGATTTCAGGACCTTGAACTGGGTCTGTTGGAAAGAGTCCTCGCTCGTCATCTGGGCCTGGTAGACATCGTTGAAGGAAAGGATGTTCACCTTATCCATCTCTATCTTGATCATCGTGGTTGCCCGGTACTGGGGTTTCATCATGAAGGTTCCGATCGTGACCGTGGTCAGCACCGTGACCAGAACGGTTATGACGATCCATTTCCGCCGCAGGATGATCTGGAGATAGTCCCTGAGATGGATCTCATCCTCGGGCGCAGGATAATAAGCGGCCGGTCCCAGAGGATATTCCCTCGGTTTGTCGAGTTCCCTGTTCCTGTTTTCTTCCGGGGTAGTAACGTTGTCTTCAGCCATTGGTCAGAAACCCACGCTTGCGCCGCCGAAGCTCACGGCCCCGCGGAGGGTCCGCACGAAGCCATTGAAAAAGGCCTTTGCCCCGCTCTTCGGTACGATGACTATATCATTTTCCGCTATCATGATATCAGGCTTTTCGCCGTTCCGGATCTCTTCGTAGTCGGCTGTTATGGTATCCCGTTCGCCCTTCCCGTTGTCGCGCAGGATGCGCACTTCGTCGAGCGATGCGTTCTCTCCGATGCCCTGCGCCATGGTGAGGGCCTGGATGAGCGATGTCTTTCCCTTCATGGTGTAAACGCCGGGCGTCCTCACTTCGCCGTCGACGAAGAAGATGGCGCCCCGCGGGACATTCACGATATCGCCGGCGAAGACCGGGAAGTTCAGCGAGAGGTTTCCCTGCAGGATGAGCTCGTCAAGGTCCACGACGATGGTCTCTGACCTGTTGGATGACGTGGTTGCGAGCACAGGCCTGACAATATAACAGATGTTGCCTGCCCCGGCATCGAGGCCGCCCGACATCATCAGCATGTCCAGCAGGTATCGTTGCCCTGTGACCGCGAAGACCTGCGGATTTTTCACGGCGCCGATCACGGAGATGCGCTGGCTCTTGTATTCTTTCACGAAGACCGTGACGACGGTCTCCTCAACGTAACGGTCGAGCTTCTTGGCGATGAGGGCTTCGACCTCTGCCGTGGTTAGGCCTTTGACATTGATAATGCCGACAAGGGGAAGGGCGATGTCGCCGTGGGAGTTCACCCGCACGGTTTTTTTGCACTCCTCGACGTTGTAGGCCTCGATCTCAAGAACGTCATCGGGACCGATCAGGTAGGCGTTTTCCAAAGGAGGCTGCTGCGAAGCAGCCCCCATCATGAGTGCCTCGTTCATCCTCTCGGCCTTCCTCCTGTTCTCCAGGGTCGCAGCAGGGTCAGCTGCAGCCGGTTCCTTTACCGGAGCGCTGCCGCCGCATGCTGAAGCAAGCAGGACAAGACATGTGGCAAAAAGCTTGAGAATTCGCCTATGCATAGGAGATAGCAGTTTCTTTTCCGGAGAACGTGTTATTTATTTGTAATGACCGAGAAACCCGATGGGCTTGCAAGGGGACCTTCCCCGGTGCCGTTCCAGTGGCTTCCCACTGCAAAGGCAGTTCCGGTCGTGACTCCCACGCCTCCAAGTATCCCATACGCGATAGCCCTGTCGCCGTTGAGCCAATAAGCTCCGGCTGCCGTTTTCCCGCTGTCATCACCCTGGGCCACATCCTGTGTCTTATAGAACCGGATGCCGTCAGCAGCGATGAAGACCTTGCCGCTGCTCTTCTATCACCCAGCGCGTCTATGCTCTGAGCAGACACCCCGGACATGCTGGCAAGCAAGAAGAGCATGGCCAAGGTAGCGGAGATGACCTTCGTGAGTCATTTCATCTGCTCGTACCCCTTTTTATCAATAGGTTTACGTCAATTTGCTGAACGGTTCATTTAACTACAGGGGTGGAGGATTTGTCAAGGAGGTTGCTTATTTATCAGGCGGTTATCCTATTTCCCCCATCCGCCTCCTGGCTGCGGCAGGAATGGACGAGAGCGTGGAGAACGGCATGCTAAGACAGATGCAGAGGAAGGAGAATTACAAGGATGGGAAGAAAGGGAGGGGTCGGGACTCGCAGGGAGAACAGCCATACCATCTCTTTTTGCTGTACGGGCTGAGAAAAATTGTTGACTCATCCTGATAGGTAATTTATAGTGAAACAGTGATTATTTGACCATATGACAGGTATCTATAGAAAAGAAAAAATATTTTCCTGGCTGCGGCAGATTTCTCTGATCGTTGTCCTGTTCCTGCTTGCCATGCCCGCATCATTGCTGGTGCATGCCGCGACAGTGGACGAAACCGCAGAGGGAGAGGAGTCTCCGGCGCAGACCGGGGAAGAGGCCGTACCCACTCAGCCGCCGCTGCCGGCTGCAGCCGAGCCGGCACAGCCTGTGCAGCCGGCGGCCCAGCCGGAAAATGCAGCGCCAGCCACGCAGACACCTCCTGAAGCACCGCATGCAGCAGGTATCCCGCCTGCGGCACAACCGGATCAACCCGCAACACAGCAGCCGGGCAGACCGGCAGCGGCTCCGTACGCCAGGCCCACGGCAAAACCAAGGTCCCCAGATGTAAGTTTCAACTTCGACGATGCTGATGTCTTTTCTGTTGTCCAGACCATTTTCGGAGATATCCTCAAGGTAAACTACGTGATCGACCCTCAGGTGAAGGGGCGCGTGACCTACCGGTCTGTTGCGCCAATACCGCGGGACAACATACTGCCGCTCATGGAGGTCATCCTGCGCATGAACGGCATTGCGGTGGTCGAGGATGCGGGGCTCTACCGCATCATCCCATTGGTTGACATCTCGCGGGAGCCTGCGCGCATGGAAGTGGGCCGTGACCCCAGCCAGATCCAGCTGACCGGAAAGGCAGTTATCCAGGTGGTGCCGATACGGTATGTGACTTCCACGGACGTCGTGAAGGTGCTGACGCCTTTCCTGTCGGCGAGTGCGCAGATCATCGATGCGCCAAAAAGCAACCATATCGTCATTATCGACACAGCATCGAATGTGAAGCGCCTTTTGGGATTTATCGAGCTCTTTGACAGCGAACAGCTCAGGAGGATACGGCCCCAGGTCTATGTCTATTCAGTGCAGAACAGCAAGGCAAAGGATGTGGTCAATATCCTGAACCAGATATTCCTCGGGGGCAAGTCTTCCGGGTCAGTGCGTCCAGCAGCGGGGACCAAACCGGCGGCGCCGGCGCCGGGTCAGCCGGCCCAGCCCCCGCAGCCCCAGGCTGCGCCCGAGATTGCAGGGGTGCCGACGGGTGATTCGCTTGTTTCTGACGTTACCCGGATATTCGCTGATGAGATTGCGAATACCGTAATCATCCTCTCAACCCGCGGTGATTACGAACTGATAGAAGAGACGATCAAAAAAATCGATACCCTGCCGCGGCAGGTGGTGATCGAAGGCCTTATTGCCCAGGTAACGCTCACGGACAATCTCACCATGGGACTTGCTTGGTCCTTGAAGACGGACCTGAATTTCAGCCTCCATCCCTTCAACAATGATTTCAACCTGTCGGGCTCGATGGGATCGAATGCCCCTCCCGCCGATGCAACAGGCCTTTCAAGCTCCGGCTTCTCATTCGTTGCGACTGATGCATCCGGCATTGTCAGGGCACGACTCGAAGCCCTGGCTACAGAGTCGAGGGCAAAGGTCCTTGCAGCGCCGCATATCCTTGTGACCGATAATCGTGAGGCACGGATACAGGTCGGCCAACAGGTGCCGCTGGTAACATCATCGACGAACGTGACCGGAACAACGGATATTCAGCGTACGGTACAGTATAAGGACATCGGCATTATCCTCAAGGTGAAGCCCCAGGTGAATGACAGCGGCCTTGTCTCGATGGAGATCACGCAGGAGGTTTCCTCGCTCGGCGCTCCCGTTACTATCGGCACCGACGAGGCGCCGACGCTGAACAAGACCGAGGCGTCTACGAACCTTGTTGCCCAGAACGGTCAGACGATCATCATCGGCGGCTTAATCAGGGACGACATTACGAAGGGCAAGTCGGGCATACCGTTCCTGAGCAGAATACCGCTCATCGGCTGGCTCTTCGGCAACTGGTCAGATCTCGACAGCAGGACCGAGCTGGTTATCCTGCTCACCCCGCGGGTCATACGGACGCAGGATGACGCAGCAGGGTTGACGAACGACTATGTGAACAAGTATAAGGGCATGGATACGGACCTCCAGCAGAGGCTTGACAGCCCGGGAACGCAGTAATGGATGCGTTATCGCCGTGCGCTGGTAGGCATTCCCGGCCTCTGCCCGCTCCACATATATATTCCGTATTTATTCTTCTTCCCTGACCGCTGTATTGTATTGGCTTCTCCTCTCATACCGTGCCCACGGTCCTTTGTGATATAATAATAACTAATATAATTCATTAATGTTACTGTCATTTTGGATTGTTCATCCGTTCGATTCGGCAAGGCCATCAGGAGCCAGGACTATGCATTCTGCCAGAAAATACAGCTTGCGGCCCTTCTTCATCGTCTGGTTCGCCGGCCTTTTCCTGCATCTGTTGATAGCGGCTGCCGCGTCCGGGGGGCCGTTCCCCGGGCAGGAGAAGGTGCGTCATGCAGAGGTCATGGAGAAGGCCGTCCGCGGAGAACCGCAGGACCTCATCGTTGTCTTTGACCAGAGCGAAGCAGTGCAGCGAGCCCTTTCCCTCCGCGCTTTTTCCGGGGCAGACCATGATACGCCAGATATTCTCAGGGAAAAGTCCCGTATCTTCAGGAATAAGAAGCAGGAGGCCCTGAATGTACTGACGACCGATGACGCCGAGATGATTGAGGACTATGACCACCTGCCGGTGATCTTCCTGAAAGTGAAGTCCCGAAAGGCGCTGGAGAGGCTGGCTGCTCAGCCGGAGGTTGTGGGTATCTTCGAAAACCGGAAGTATTCGCTTTTCCTCAACGAGAGCCTGCCGCTCATCGGGCAGCCTGCTGTTGCGGCCGCAGGATATACCGGCGCCGGAACTGCTGTTGCGGTCCTGGATACGGGTATCGATTACACCCGTGCCGCTTTTGGCGACTGCAATATCTTTCAGCCTGCGGACTGTTTATCGCTTCCGCCGGCCCCGTCAGGATGCAGGGTCGCCTGTGTCCATGATTTCGCGGCTGATGATGGATCCCTTGACAATAACGGACATGGCACGAATGTCTCGGGCATTGTCGCCGGCGTTGCGCCTGACACGAAGATCCTCGGGCTCGATGTCTTTGATGGCAGCGGGGCAAGCTTTTCGGTCATCGCGAAGGCGATTAATTGGGTGATTGCCAATAAAGCAACTTATAACATTGTTGACATCAATCTGAGCCTCGGAGTTCAGGACGCTAAGCATACAAGCGTCTGTCCGGGCGCTTTCCTCAGCTCGCTCGTGACCAGCGCAAAGGACGCGGGCATTCTTTCGGCAATAGCCTCAGGAAATGATGGGTATAGCAACGGCATATCAGATCCGGCATGCGTCCCGGATGGCGTTTCTGTAGGCGCCGTGTATGACGCAAATGTTGGTGGCATATCCTGGCCTTCTGTCCGGTGTACGGACACGGTTACTGCCGCTGACAAGGTTGCCTGTTTCTCAAACAGCGCAAGCTTCCTCACCATTCTGGCCCCTGGCGCAATGATCAACGCCGCAGGTATAACAGCGGCCGGCACGTCACAGGCAGCACCGCACATTGCGGGGGCGATCGCTGTGCTGAAGAGCGCATTCCCTGCGGAGAGCGCTGACGAAACCGTTACCCGGATGACGTCCACGGGCAAGCCGGTTCTCGACGCGCGGAACAACATTACAAAGCCCAGGATAGACCTGATCGCAGCGATCAATGTCACCTTCTCCCTATCCGGCAGGGTCGTATCGCCGCGCGGCGTTCCGGTGGAGGGGGTGACCATTACCCTGAGCGGGGCTGCCACGGCGACGACGGTTACGGATGCCAACGGCGCATACAACTTTGTCGACATTAGCAGCGGCTCCTATGACATTACCCCGTCTCTGGCAGCAATCACCTTCACGCCTGCGGTCAGGACGTTGTCCGTGACCAGTTCGAGCGTTCAGGTGAAAAGAATTACGGCGAATGTCTATGCGGTCGCGGGCAAGGTGCGCACTGCCTCGGGCAGGGCTGTCCCGGATGTCATGGTAACGCTCGGCGGTGACGGGTCTGCCATTGCCATGACAGACGGCAAGGGCAAGTACGTTTTTCCGCTACTCGGCAACGGCACCTATACAGTGATGCCGTCGAAGACGGGGTATGCCTTTAGGCCCTCGGCCCGGAGCATAACCCTGAACGGCGCTGACAAGAAAGGAAAAGGTTTCACCGCAATCACGCACGCCATAATCGGCTATGTGCGCAATCCCTCAGGGGCACCCATGGCTGGGGTGACCGTAACATTGAGCGGCGATGCCGCGAAGACGAAAAAAACGGACAGCAACGGCCGCTTCCTCTTCGGCAATCTGCCTGACGGGGCCTATGCGGTGACCCCGAGCAAGGCAGGCAAGACCTTTGATCCGGGCAGCAGGGCTGTGACCGTAAGCGGTGAAAATGTCAGGCGACAGAATTTCCGGAAGATACCGTAAGAGCGCATTTGCATGAACGCGAAGAAATGTGAACACGCAAAGGTTCTCTAAGATATAATGAACAGAACATGACATACGGAGCGTGAAAAGCAGGGTGTATCAACGTGGTCGGTGAAACGGAAAAGCGGGCGGCAGGTGGATTGGTCGTGCATATGTGCATGCACGCTTTTCCGTACTGCCTGCGGACGGCATGAGAAGATCGACACTCTATCTCGCATATCTTGTGCTTAGCCTGGCTGCCTTGGCCGGACTCGCAGTGCATGCCGCAATAGCGCGGCAGGCTGCTGCAGCATGGCTTCAACGGAATGCGGCGCTGGCGCGGCAGTACCGGCTGACTGATCTCAGTCTCTTTACCGAGGCGCGTTACACGCGCAATCCTTCCATGGCCGATCTCAATACGGCATTCCAGGACTACCCGTTTTCGTTCGAACATTTTCCGTCGGGTTCGCTCGTGCCGGTGCCCGCGACCGTGAGAAAAATCGGCAGGTGATCAGGGAGTGGTGAATGGCAAGAAAACCGGGACGGACAGAGGCATTGCCCTTGTACCGCGAGCTGTGAACTGACATGGCCTGGATAGACAAACAGCGGAATGTGATCGACTTCACGCTCTCGTCGCTCCTGAGGAGAAAAGGCAAGAATGCGGCGCTGATCATTGTCTATACCGCGGTCGTCTTTGTCCTTGCTTCAGTCATGCTCTTCACGCATGCGCTGAAACGGGAGGCGGACATCATACTCCGGGAGGCTCCGGAGATCGTGCTCCAGAGGATGGTGGCAGGGAGGCATGACCTTATGCCGGTATCCTATGCTACGGTGGTGAGTCATATCACCGGAGTAGGAGAGGTCAGGCCGAGACTCTGGGGATACTATTACGACCCTCTGTTTAGAGCGAACTATACCTTGCTGGTGCCGGATGACTTCAGATACGGGGAGGGAGACATTGCCATCGGGGAGGGGGTGGCACGCGCGGGCGTGACCTCTGAAGGCAATATCATGCCATTCTTCGGGAGTGACGGCAAACTGGTGAGTTACCGGGTTAAGGAAATCCTGCCGTCGGAGTCTGAACTGATCTCCTCTGACTTGATTATGATGGGAGAAGCTGACTTCCGGACCCTCTTCAGCATACCGCAGGACCGGGTCACTGATCTTGCCGTGACTGTTGCCAACCCGCAGGAGGTGCTCACGGTAGCTGCCAAGATACGGAAAGAGCTGCCGGACACACGGCCGATCGTCAGGGAAGAGATCGTCAGGACCTATGACGCCATCTTCGACTGGAGGAGCGGGATCATGCTCGTCATTTTCTCCGGAGCATTGCTGGCCTTTGTCATCTTCGCATGGGACAAGGCTTCCGGCCTGAGCGCTGAGGAGAAGCGTGAGATCGGTATCCTCAAGGCAACGGGGTGGGAGACGTCGGATGTCATCCTCATGAAGTTCTGGGAGGGAATGGCAATATCTTTTACGTCCTTTACATCCGGTCTCATCCTGGCCTATATTCATGTCTTTGTCAGCTCTGCCCCGCTTTTTGAGCCGGTGATGAAAGGCTGGGCCGTACTCTACCCGGAATTCCGGGTGGTCCCGTTCATCAACTTCTACCAGATCGCGACGTTGTTATTCCTTACGGTGGTACCCTATACTACCGCGACGGTCATACCGTCATGGCGCGCGGCAACCGTTGACCCTGATGCAGTGATGAGAACATGAAGACAGCGATTGCGATCAGTATGGAACAGTGCAATATATTGATATTGTGGTAATTGACATGCAAAAAATACACCGTCACCGACACAGGAACGGCATTCAAACAGGGACATTGATATGATAACACTGGAAAACATCCGCAAGGTTTTTTATCAGGGGCGGCCGAACGAGCAGGTCGCGGTCCTCGACGCGAGTCTCACCATAGAAGACGGAAAGGTCACGGTGCTCAAGGGGCCGAGTGGGTCAGGCAAAACCACGCTCCTGAGCATCATCGGCTGTATGGCGCGTCCGACCTCCGGAAGAATCCGATTGGGGGAGCGCGAGATCACGAGCCTTCCCGAGCGGTTTCTGACCGAGATCAGGAGGCAGACTTTCGGGTTCATCTTCCAGCAGTTCAACCTCATCCGCGGCATCACAGCGATCGAAAACGTGATGCTGCCGGCCTACCCCAACGGTGAGAAGTATGGCCTGCTCAAACAGCGGGCGAAGGGGCTTCTGGATCTGTTCAATATTTCCGCGAAGACGAACGAGAGGGTGCAGTTTCTGTCAGGCGGGGAGGCACAGCGGGTGGCTATTGCGCGCGCCCTAATCAATGATCCATCGGTCATTATTGCGGACGAACCGACTGCACACCTTGACACAAAGCTCTCGCAGGAGTTCATGGAGATCATGGACAGGCTGCACCGGGAAGGAAGGACCATTATCATCGCGAGCCATGACCCGATTGTCTATGCATCTGCCCTTGTTGACAGGACGGTGGAGATGCGCGACGGGAAGATCGTGTCGTGAAGAGACGTGCAATCGTATATGCGTCAAATCGTTTATGGGTGAGGGCGTAGATGGATGTTATGCATAATAAGAGAGAACAGCATGCCGGTGATTGCGCTATGCCTTTCATGCACGCGCACGTCTTTACGCCTCCGCGCCTGCACGCGTTGACGCATGCACGCGTTGATGCTTCTTCTTTGCTGACATGATCCTCCACCCCGCAATTCTCGCGCTGGTCGCCGGCTCCTCGGTTACGGGCCTCATGATCGTCGGTGCATCCTGGTTCGGCCTTCAGATCATCAGGAGATGGGACCTTTCTTCCGGGAGTGAACTGCAGCTTGGACTTGAGAAGAAGACCTATCTCATTTCGACGGTCATGGCCTATGCCTTTGCGTTTCAGATTGTCTCACTCTTCCTCTTCATTCATACAGCCGACAGCCTCTGCACTATGTTCACCGGCGCCATGTGCGCCGCCGGAACCTTGGCAGTCAACAGTTACGGCTATCCGGTCTTTATCCTGAAGATCATCAATTTCCTCTTTGCCGGCCTCTGGCTGATCATGAACTTCACGGACAACCGTTCCCATGATTATCCGCTTATCAGGAAGAAATACCTCCTCCTCCTCGTAATAATGCCTTTTGTGCTGGCCGAGGCAGTGATCCAGGCTGTCTATTTCTTCAGTCTCCGGGCGGATGTCATAACATCCTGCTGTGGAAGCCTCTTCAGCACAGAGGGCAAGGGCACAGTCCAGACCTTCCTCAGCTTACCGGTCAATCCGGTGCGGATCCTGTTTTTCGCTTCAGCGGCATGCGTTGCTGCAACCGGTATCTATCTATACGTCAGCGGAAAGGGAGCCTATCTCTTTTCCGCATCAAGCCTTATTTGCTTCGCTGTATCTGCGCTTTCGCTGATGCTCTTCATCTCACTCTATATCTACGAGATTCCGACGCACCACTGCCCCTTCTGCATCCTGAAGCGGGAGTACCATTTCATCGGCTATCTTCTGTATGCTACGCTGCTTGGCGGGGCTGTTGCCGGCATCGGCGCCGGCATGCTCCAACCGTTCAGGAAAATACCAAGCCTCGCCGTTATTATTCCTGCATTACAGAAAAAACTCGCCCTTTTTGCGGTCTTCAGCACAGCAGCGTTCACCTTCACGTCTCTCTATTACATGATCTTTACAGATTTTATTTTGTAAAGAGACCAGAGAACCCCTAGCTTCAGGCCGGAATACGAAATAGTGTGAAGTATTCATTGCTGAAGTGGCACCGGCAAAAGCCAATCTCATAGACCAGAAAGCAGGCACGAAATTCTTCGTTCCGGAGACGCAGAAGATTGGTGCGCTCCGCCAGACAATGAAGCCCTTTTCTGACAAGAACTACTTCATCATCTTCGACAATCCTGCAAAGTGCGTCACGCGGGGAGACAAGGTCACGGGAGTGACAGGCGACCTGACCATAGAAAACCCTGTCATAGAATGATCGTGGTGGCCTATTGCTTGATAGCGCGGATGTTTCTTCTGACCCTTTGTGGCTGGGTTTGGCGATAGGTCTGCATCGGTTGCTGAGCAAGCGGTGCTGCTGAGGATGCTTGTGCCTGAGCCGCCGGTGCCGGCTGCTGTTTTTCCGCAGCAACTGGCACGGTGGTCTCTGCCGGAACCGTTCTCTTGTGCTGCGTGTCATCCAGGATGACCGGTATCTTTTCTTCGCCCCGCACCATGACGACCCTGTCCTCATGCACTTCTCTCAGGACATAGCCGCTCAGGTTACCTCCCTGCGCGATCACCCGCTGCCGTTTGCCTCGGCCCGGCGTGGTATAAGGTGACTTGAGATCGTCCATGAATGCCAGCTTTGTCTCTCCGTCGATCAGCGTGCCATAGAGAACAAAATCAGGCTTAGGGAGTGGCTTGTCCTCCTTCTTCTCGATGGGGATGACGCGGTCAGGATGAAAGAGGTTCCGGTCAGAGATTACGATATAATCTACAGCAGCGATTGACTGCTCTTCCGGGGCTTGCAGGTTCTCAGCCTGCTTCGCTGCGGGCTTCACCTGCGGCGCGCTGACCCTGACCGTGCCCCTGTCCCTGCTGAGCGGAAGAAGGACGTAACCCGCCATAAGCAGCAGCGCTGCGGCAAGGAGCAGGTTAAGCGTGTTCATGCTCTTCAGGATATACCGGATCATGTTCTCCGCGATCCTCCCGCCTTTTCCCGATGCTGATGTCCTGTCCTGTATATCATTTCGTCGACGACAGTGCTGCAATGTCCAGCTTTACCGATAGTTCCTTCGGCGCCCGCATGTTCCGGATCCGCACGTCAAGGTCCCGCACAATGAGATAGGGAGTGCGGGTTTCGATCGCGTACAGGACATCTGCGAGAGACCGTGCATCCGGCAGAACTGTATCGATCGTCACATTGATCACGCTGAACGCTTCCCGTTCTTCGGTCTTGCCTGCGCGCTCGCTGGAGATGGTGCCGCCATGGCTGGTCACGATGGTCCTGATCATGTCCTGGAGGGATGCCGCCACGATCGCAAGGGTCTGGCCGTCCATAAGATTCGTATCGTTGGCCTTGCGCAGCTCTTTCAATTCCGCGGCTTTTTTCTCGAGCTCGGGACGCTCTGCGATGAGCGCGAGATACTTTCTGATGGCCTTCTCTTTCAGCTCCTCCTCTTCTCTGACCACAGCAAGGTCCTGCCGTACGGCAGTATACCGCTGATACGTGAGGAGGCAGGCAAGAACGACAATCACCGGAATTGCGATGAGAAGCAGCTTACTTTTTTTCATGTCCGGTACCTCCGGCATTTTCGTCCTTCTTTACGCCCTCTATTTCAGCCTTGATGATGAAACGGTCCAGATTTGTGCGCGGGTCCCGGTAGGTTGGAGAAGCAAGCTCAGCCTTGCTCAGGCTCTTTGACGCCTCGATTTTCGGGATCAGCTCCGTGGCAGAACCTGCGAAGCCTTCGATATCGACCTGGGTCTCGGAGATTCTGAGGCGGGTAAGCCATGCGTTGTTCGGCAGCACGTTCGTAACTTCCCGGAGAAGATTCACGGTCAGCGGCTTTTTCCTGCGAAAGGACTGTATGGTGCTGATCTCGTTGGCAAGCGACTCGACCTGCTTCTTGAGATCTTCAACCTTCCGCACGTCTTCCTTTTTCGAGGCGATCATCCGGTCGATTTCCGCTGACCGTCCTTTTTCCCGCTCAAGCGGTGCATAGAGGAGGACCAGCCCCGCAGCGATCAGCGCACACGAAAGGAGTCCGGTAAGGAGCAGCGGCTGCCGCCTCTGCTGCCTACGACCGCGCGAAAAGAGGTCAAGGCCCTGTGCCTTCGGCCAGAGAAGCTCGATCAGTCCACTCTGAGATGACAGCATCGTGGCGGTGTCCAGCCGGGGTACCGCGCCTTTGCGCAAAATTTCCTCTGCGGGAGTGACCGGCATGCCGGTCTTCTGCATGAGCAGATCCCTGACCGACGTCCCGGAGGATTCCGATGAAAGAACGATCCGAGGCTTCTTTTTATGCTCCTGCAGCGACGACGCAACGAGATCGAGTTCCTGAAAAAGCGCTGCCTGCGCCTGCTCCGCAGAAAGTTCAGACTTCAAGACCGTGAAGACGTTCTGCACGGTGCCGTCAAGGAACAGACCGCCCTCATAGGCATCTTCCCGGTCCCTCAGCATGACAAAGTCCCGCAGGCCGCTGCCGAATCCGGAGAATGCACCGAGCGAAGTGATATGGCTGGTGACACGGGATACGGCGATTCCCTGGTTCTTCAGGGCATCGATATAGGGCATAACCACCGATGCTTTTGCCGCAATGAGGAGCACCGAAAGCTTTCCCTCTGATTCACGGAGGACCCGGAAATCGTACAGTGCTTCATCGTGGCTGAACGGCGTGAGACGGTCAAGCTCATGACGCATCGCTTCACCGATGTTTTCCTTGATCGTTGCAGGAAATTCGGCTGTGGTGACGATGGTCCATGCCTTCGGGATAGAAAGGACCACCTCAGCCCTTTTCATCGGAAACTCTGCAGCAGCCAGGGAAACCGAGGAGGCGCAGGCCTCCGGATCAGGATATGCCGCGGTATCGAAGCGGAAATGTTTTCCGGCCTTTATGGAGACACGCGAAAGGAAGCGCTTGCCGGAAGCGACCGCTATGCTCCCTTTTTCGATCGCTATGCAGCACCCTTTTCGGAAGGAAACGCGGTCGTCAGCCAGGCTAAAGAAGAGGATCCTTGCGGCAGCGGACGCGAACGACCCAAACCTGCTGTGCAGGGTGCGCGCTGCGGAGGCACTTTTTGCAACGATCGTTCCTGTCGTCATGGTACTACCGTAACAGGGTTCTTGTAATAGACATACCGGTAGCGGCCCATGTCCGGCGAGAACACGACGGTTGCCCGTATGCTGTATGCCGCCTGTTCCCTGTCCTTATAGCCGGAAGATTCGATCGTGAAGGTATCGGATTCACCCATCGAAAGATAGGGTGCCGCCGTCGCGTAGGCCTCTCCGAACAGCACCGGCAGGTCTGCTGCCGTCAGCAGCGTGTCCCGGCTCTGGCGTTCCGCGACAACAGCATCTGCGAGCTCTGGGCTCATGCCTGGCAGTGCGGCAAGCAGATCCCGGGGCGCCGCATTGATGTTGATATTGTTGGTCTTCGCATGCACGGTGAGAAGGTTTTCGATGCCTTTTTGTTTGCCGTCGCCGAACAGTATATCAGACGTCATCCCTTTCACCAGCAAGAGTTCCTCCACGGTGTCGAAGTTCGCGTTCTTTGCAGCATAGGGCAGCGGAAGGGTCATATAGTAATCCGTCTCCGCTCCATGCAGCCTGTGGGCATCGCTGTCGCCGCTGTCCTTCCAGTCGAGCAGGGAATCGACGATCGTATAAGCCTGTTCCTCTGTTACGCCCCGCAGGACCAAAAGATTTTTTAATAGTATACCAGATGCATCGGTAAGCATGTTGATGTCGAGCTTGCCTGATTCGTCGGTGATTCCTATCGACGCATGCCCGTCGCCGATGGCTATACGGTAACGGGTGCCGTCCATACGCCATACCTCAGTAGTCACGTCTTTTGGTTTCAGCTTCCGGTAGATGATCTCCATGATGGCGCGCTCGACTGCCGCTTCGGCAAGGTTCCTCTTTTCGAGCATTTCTTTGAAGCCGAGGGCGGCGTTGGTCTCGGTGCGTGCAAGGGCAGAGAAGGAGAACACGATGACCATCAGTATGGTGATCACCCAGAGTACCATGAGCAGCGCGATTCCGCGCCCTCCCACTGAACGGTCAGGAACGCTCATTGCTGACCCATCGTCGGTACGGTATCGAGGAATGTTGTCCAGTCGTCAGCTCCCCGTACCCTGAGCGGTATGGTTATGCTGATGTCCCTGCCGCTCTTTTTCATCGCGAGCCTGATCTTCTCCGGGAGCAGGCTCTCATCGACCCACGCATCGTTCCATGCGCCTTCGCTTTCTGCCGTGTCTTTTGCGTAATAGGAGAAGCGCATCTCTTCGCAGCCGGTCAGGAGATCAGCCTGTTGGGTATCCTCCAGGCCCACGGTATGTTCGGAGATGCTCAGGACCTGTTTGCCGTCGGATCCCGGGGTGATGCGGTAGGTGGCAAGTACATAACCGGCCTGGCCTTTCCACAGGGAGTAGTTTGTCGCGAGGTTCAGTTCGTCGCTCTGGCCGGAGAGGGAGTTTTTCGGTTCCGTATCCTTGTCGAGGGTCAGCGGGAAACTTGATTGCACCTGTGCAGCGATCATACCTGCGGCTACCCGTAATCGCTCAAGCTGTTCGATGCTTTTTTCCCCGGAGGATACCGAACGGTATGACAGGCGCATCGCACTGCTGACGATCAGCACGATAAGGCCGATCATGGTGATGGAGACAAGCAGTTCAAGGAGAGTAAACCCCTTCTGGCCGCTGCGCACGTTCATATGGTCCTTGCTGCCGTCTTGAGGGTCCTGAGGGAGATGGTCCGCTCTTTTGCGCCGCTTACAAAACGGAGCGAGAGGGTGATCTCATGAAGCTGCACGGGAAGCGATTCGGTGCGTTCCTCAAGCGCGGACCTGACCGAAATGTCCACGTGGTAGCCTTCGGCGGTCGTCTCCGACCAGGCCCTTTCACGGTAGTCGCCGTTATCGATTATTTCACGCATCTTTGCCTCTGCAGCCATCGACGCCGCTAGGTAATCGTCTGATGCGGCAATGCCGTGCAGGTTGGCCGAGAAGAGCTGCATGATCACGGCCAGTGCCATGCCGAGTATCGCCACGGCGGCAAGGACTTCGAGGAGCGTAAAACCTCTCTGCTTCCTCACGGGGCTTTCTCCACCCTTTCACTCGCGGCGGCGACGATAGGGTCAGGACGTACGATAATGGATCTCTTCGGCGTCGCGAGCAGTACCGCCCCTCCCCGGATGCCGCCGACGGGGTCGTATGCGATGAGATGCTTCCCGCTCTTCTGCGTGCCGGTAAGCGGGTCAGCGAAGGATACGGTGATGCTCTTGGGGAAAGGCCTGCCGTCCGACCCCTCAATACCGTACAACCCCGCGTCGAGGTCTATGAATACTGCACGCGGCTCGCCGCTCATGGCAGACTGCCCGCGCGCATGTTTCATCGCGGCAACGAGCGAACGGGCGGTTGCATCGAGCTTTCCCGAGGAGAGGGTGCCGGTAAAGAGCACAACCGAGAAACTGGCGATCAGGGAAATAAGGAGGAGCACGACGATGAGCTCCAGGAGGGTGAAGCCTGCATCCTTCTCCATCATCTGGTTTCTCATCGCGCGGTCAGAACGGGAGTTCGGTGATGCTGAAAATCGCCATGAGCATGGATATGACGATAAAACCGATCACCGCACCCATGATCAGGATCATGGCAGGTTCAAGGATGCCCATAAAGCGCCGTATCTCAGTCCTGAGGGACTTCTCGTAGGTCTGGGCGACCTTCAGGAGCATGACGTCGAGCTGACCGGTCTCTTCGCCCACCTTGATCATCGAAAGCGCCAGCTGCGGGAATCCTTTCGTCTGTGCGAGGGGTGCGGCAATGCCCCTGCCTTCCCGTGCACCTTTCATGACCGCATCGATGGACTGAGCGATGACACGGTTGCTGATCACGTCTTTGGCGTTGACAAGGGCCTGGAGCATCGGGACCCCGCTCTTGATGAGCGTGCCGAGGGTACGCGTAAAACGGGCTGTCTCAAGATTCCGAATGAGCTCACCGGTCAGCCGGAGCAGGAGCCGGTCACGGGCATATCTGCCTTTCTCGGTGTTGATGAATGCCCGGAGTCCGATGGCCAGCCCTGCAACAGCAAGAAGGAAGATCCACCAGAAGGATGACAGGAATGAGCTGAGCGCAAGCAGCAGTTTCGTCGCCACCGGGAGCGAGCCCCCGAGTTCATCAAAGATGACGCTGAAGCGCGGGAGGATATAGGTCATGAGAACGATGATCGAGATGCCTCCGGTCAGCACCAGGATCGACGGGTAGATCATTGCGGAAACAACGCTCTCCTTCAGTTCCTTTGCCGACTCAAGGAACTCATTCAGCTGGTCGAGTACGGCATCAATCACACCGCCTGCCTCGCCGGCGCGCACCATGTTGACGTAGATGGTGGAAAACATCGAAGGATGCTTCTGGAGGGCATCGGAGAAGGAGCCCCCTTCCCGGATTGAGCTGAGTATCTCGCTGATGACCCCCTTCATTTCCCGGTCAGCCGAGATCTCACCAAGGATATTCAGGCTCCGGTCGAGCGGAAGCCCTGCGCCGAGAAGCGAGGAAAGTTCCGTGGTAAAGGTCAGGACCTGGTCCTTCTGCCCACCGATGCGCAGAGAGATATGAAAGGGTTTCTTCTTTGCCTGCTCTGCTGAACTGACCTTCAGGGGGATAACGCCGGAGTTTTTCAGCCTTTCCGTTGCCGCTTGTGCATCCGGGGCGTCGATGACCCCTTCGACGATGGCGCCTTCGAATGTCGTCGCCCGGTAGGTAAAGACAGGCATTTATGCCTCCTGGGTGACCCTGAGTATCTCGCTCAGTGTCGTGACGCCACTCTTCACCTTCTCTGCGCCATCCCTGAGCAGGGTCCTCATGCCGCGGCTGATCGCAGACTCCCTGAGCTGTCTGGCATCGGCGCTCTTGAGGATAAGCTTACGGATGTCGTCATCGACGGTCATGAGCTCGTAGATGCCGCTCCGGCCGTAGTACCCCGTTTGTGCGCACTTCTCGCAGCCTTTGCCCGCATACAGTCGTATGTCATGCGGCAAGCCGAGCAGGGCGAACTCTTCCCTGTCAGGTGCCGGGGTTTCGGCCTTGCAGGACGGACATATGATCCGCACGAGTCTCTGGGCGAGCACGCCCCGTATGGTTGATGAAAGCAGGAAATTCTCAACGCCCATCTCGAGAAGCCTCGTGATGGCGCTCGGCGCGTCGTTGGTATGAAGGGTCGAGAAGACAAGATGGCCGGTGAGGGCCGACTGGATAGCGATCTCGGCCGTCTCGAGGTCGCGGATCTCACCGATCATGATGATGTCAGGGTCCTGGCGGACGATATGCCTGAGGGTGCTCGCAAAGTGCAGGCCGATCTGCGGCTTGACCTGGATCTGGTTGACGCCCTTGAGCTGATATTCGATCGGGTCCTCGACCGTGATGATCTTCTTGTCGGGTGTATTGATCTTGTCAAGTGCTCCGTAGAGTGTCGTGGTCTTACCGCTGCCGGTCGGGCCCGTGACCAGGATAATGCCGTTGGGCTTGGTGATGAGCCTGTTAAAGTCCCGGAGCACATCCGGCGGGAAGCCGAGGAGGTCAAGGTCAATAGTGATGCCTTCCTTGCGCAGTATTCGCATGACGACGCTTTCCCCGAACAGCACGGGGATGGTCGACACCCGGAGGTCGATCTCCTGCTCGCCGACGCGAAGTCTGATACGACCGTCCTGGGGGAGCCGCCGCTCCGCGATGTTCAGCTTGGCCATGATCTTGATCCGGGACACGATCGCGGCCTGGAGCCTCTTCGGTGTGGACTCTGCGTCATGCAGGACGCCGTCAATGCGGTACCGAATCTTCAGCTCATCCTGGTATGGTTCGATATGGATGTCGCTCGCCCTTCCTTCGACTGCGCGGGAAATAAGCAGATTGACGAGCTTGATGATCGGCGCCTCGGAAGCAAGATCGCGGAGGTGACCGATATCTTCCTCTTCGCCCGTAAGGTATTCGATGCCCTTGTCGCCGATGTCTTCAATGATCTTATTGATGTTCTGCGATTCCTGGCCGTAGAAGCGGGCAATGTAGTCATCGATCAGTTTGTCGTCGGCTGCATACAGGAGCACCTCTGATGCGGTAGCCACCCTGAGCGCGTCGATCGCCATGTTGCTGACGGAATCGGGCGCTGCCACCTTCAGGACATGGTTTTTCTGTTCAAAGGGTATGAGCCGGTGTTCGCGGATAAAGCGGGATGAGATGCCGTCGATGATAAGCGGCATCTTGGGCAGGGTGTCTTCTGTCAGTCTCTCGGGTTCTCTTGTCATGGCCTTGCCTGAAATCGTCTCATAAATTCATTATAAAGTATCTCAGCAATTAAGATGCAGTCACGATGCCGCAGTTCCCGTTTTCCAGTAGGGGTTTGCTATATCCTCGAATATGGTCGTCGCCGCGAGGGACCCCTGTCCAACAGCGGTGACGATCTGCTTAAATCCCCCGGTGATGTCCCCTGCGGCATACACGCCCGTTACGTTGGTGCGGTGGCCCTTATCTACCCTGATATATCCTTCATCGTCGGTCGCCACACCCAGCTTCACGGCAAGCTCGTTGCTCGGTACATACCCGATGGCAACAAAGACGCCGTCGACCGTCAGGGTGCTCGTTGTCTGGTCTGCGACATTTTCAAGGACCACTCCGGTCACGAACTTCCCTCCCCTGATCTCTTTCACCTCGGCATTCCAGAGAATCGGGATATGCTGCTCAGCAAGGCTCTTCTGAAGAAAAAGCTCTGCCCTCAGGGTATCCCTCCGGTGCACGATCGTCACATCGACGCCGATGTTCTTGAGGTACAGCGCCTCGGTAGCAGCAGTGTTGCCGCCGCCGACCACGATCACCTTCTTGCCGTCCTTGAAAAAGTATCCGTCGCAGGACGCGCAGTAGCTGACGCCCTTGCCCTGAAACTCTGTCTCTCCCGGCACGCCGAGCTTCCTGCTCTGCGCCCCGGTCGTCAGCAGCAGGGCCTTTGCCGTGTAGGATGCCCTGCTCGTCCTGACCGTGAAGAGATCATCCTTCTTTTCCAGATCGAGGACCTCTTCGCCCTCATGGATCTCTGTGTACTGGATCGCCTGCTGCGCCATCATGTCCATCAGGGTCTTGCCACCGATCCGGGTGAAGCCAGGATAGTTCTCGACCACCGGCGTTATCGCCACCTGTCCGCCGATATTGCCTTTTTCGATCACGACGGTCTTCATGCCGCTGCGCTCGGCATAGATGGCTGCGGTGAGGCCTGCGGGTCCGGCTCCGACGACCACCAGGTCCATTTCGGTCGAACCGGTCCCCGTGTACGCCGTGGCCTTGACCGGCGCGGCTGTCAGGATCTCCTCGATGAAAACTTCTTCCGGCTGCAGGCCGAGGCCGACAAGGCTGTCGTCGATAAAGACCTGGGGAACGGAGAAAGCGTTGTACTGTTTCGCAAGGTCCTTGTTTTCATGGATCTCTATGATCTCGGTGCTGATAAGGTCTTTCTTCTCGATCGCCGCGCAAACGGCGAGCAGCGCCTGCTGCGGGCAGTAGGGACAGGTTGGGCTCACGAAGACCTTGACGTTTCGTTTGTCCTTCAACGCGGAGAGGCGTTCCCGGGACAATTCCGACAGTACCGTATTTCCCGTGGAGGCCATCAGGACCGCAAGCAGGAAGGTGCGAGCCTCTTCGCCCGCAGGCGCACCGGTGAACCTGATGGCGTAGCGGTCCGGTTCAACGAGGAGGGTGGGAGTCCTGGTAATGCCGTATTTCCTGGCCGCAGCGCTGCCCGGCGCCTCGAATACCGGCTTGATCTTATCCGAGAGGGTGGAAAGTTCGGTCAGGAGCTTCCTGCAGAACTCGTTGAACGGCTTGTTCTGCTCTGCGGACATTACGGCAACTACCGTTACCGCCTTCTTCATCTGTGCCATCTCCTTCTTGACGACCTTTTTGGCATCCTCGGAGATAAAGGCCTCTTTTTTCGGTTTCATGCACCTTCCTGATGAAGCGGATTTGCAACTATTTTACCTGAAAAAAGCCAAATTGTGTGCCGGCGAAACGGGCCGCCATCGCCTGTTTTGGCGTTATTGACTTGAAATTCTCATTCGGATAATATAACAGTTCATGAAAATAGCGATCGGTTCAGATCACGCAGGTTTCGGGCTCAAGGAGGATGTGCTTGCGCTTCTGAAAGGGACGGATCACGAAGTCGTCGACTGCGGCACGAATACTGCCGCGTCTGTTGACTATCCCGATTTCGGCGAGAAGGTCTCCCGCAAGGTTGCAGCGGGCGAGGTCGACCGCGGCATCCTGATCTGCGGCACGGGCATCGGCATGTCCATGGTCGCAAACAAGTTCCCGAACGTCAGGGCCGCGCTCTGCAACGACCTCTTCAGCGCGAAGATGAGCCGTCTCCATAATGACGCCAATGTGCTGGTGCTCGGCGGCAGGATCATCGGCAGGGACCTTGCGGCGGAGATCGTCAGGACATGGCTCGAGACCGCCTTCGAAGGCGACCGGCATATGAGAAGGCTGCAGAAGATCAAGAAAATAGAGGACACCGTAAACGGCAATGGAAACTGAAAGCCTGAGAACCGCCGACCCCGAAGTATTTGACGCGATCAGCAGGGAAAAGGACAGGGAGCATGAAAAGATAGTCCTCATCGCTTCCGAGAACTACGCGAGCCGGGCGGTCCTCGAAGCGCAGGGTTCGATCTTCACGAATAAGTATGCCGAGGGCTATCCGTCGCGGCGCTATTACGGCGGCTGCGAATATGCTGACATCGTCGAGAACCTTGCCATCGAGAGGGCGAAGGCCATATTCGGGGCCGAACATGTGAACGTGCAGCCCCATTCCGGGTCCCAGGCGAACATGGCGGTCTTCTTCGCAGTACTGAAGCCGGGTGACACGATCCTCGGCATGAGCCTCAGCCACGGGGGGCACCTTTCCCACGGGGCTTCCGTGAGCTTCTCCGGGATGCTGTATAAGAGCGTTTCCTACGGCGTCAACAAGGAAGGAGTCATCGACCACGAAGAGGTGAGGAGGCTTGCAAAGCAGCACCGGCCGAAGCTCATCATCGTCGGCGCCAGCGCATACTCTCGGCAGTTTGACTTTGGGATATTCGCCGATATCGCAAAGGAAGCAGGCTCCTACCTCATGGCCGACATCGCGCATATCGCCGGTCTGATCGCCGCAGGGGTGCATCCTTCACCCATGCCGCATGCCGACTTTGTGACCACGACGACGCACAAGACGCTCAGGGGGCCGCGCGGCGGCATGATCATGTGCAGGGCAGAACACGCCAGGGCGGTCGACAAGATGATATTCCCAGGCATCCAGGGCGGACCCCTGGTGCACGTCATCGCGGCAAAGGCTGTAGCACTCAGGGAAGCGATGAGCGACGGATTCAGGACATACCAGAAGAATGTCGTTGACAACGCAAAGACCCTTGCGGAAGAGCTCATGGAAAAAGAATTCAAAATCATATCCGGCGGCACGGACAACCACCTCATGCTCATTGACCTGACGAACAAGGACTGCACGGGCAAGGATGCGGAGACCGCCCTCGACAAGGCCGGCGTTACGGTGAACAAGAACTCTATCCCCTATGACACGCGGTCCCCTGCCGTTACCAGCGGCATCAGGCTCGGTACCCCGAGCATCACGACCCGCGGCATGGGAACCGCCGAGATGAAGGAGATCGCCGAGATCATCGATGCTGTGATCAGCAACAACAGGGAACCAGAGAAGATCCGGCAGTTTGCCGGACGCGTGCGGGAGCTCTGCGATCGTTTCCCCATTTACCGTTAAACGCAGGGGGACGACCGTCTTGGGGATCTCCCTGTGCAGCATTGACCTCGTGACGTCCGATATGACATGAAATGCCCGTTCTGCCAGAACCAGGAAGACAAGGTCATTGATTCGCGTGCGAGCAGGGAAGGCGATGCCATACGCCGTCGGCGGGAATGCCTGAAGTGCGGCAAGCGGTTCACATCCTACGAACGGGTCGAAGAACTCGTGCCGATGGTGATCAAAAAGGACGGTCGCCGGGAGCCCTTTCATACTGAAAAGATCAGGAGCGGCCTTCTCATCGCCTGCAAGAAGCGGCCGATTGAGACGGAGCGGATAGAACGGATCGTCGATACGATAGAGAAGAACCTGGTCGGGCTCGGCGTAAAAGAGGTCGAAAGCTCATGGATCGGCGAACAGATCATGGCAGAGCTGAAGGACCTCGACAAGGTCGCCTATGTGAGATTTGCCTCGGTTTACCGGAAGTTCAAGGACATTAACGAACTCATGGATGAGGTGAAGACGCTTTTCGAACCGCATAAAGACAAGCTGAAATAATCTTTTTATTTCAATGGTTAGGTCATCCAGCATTTACAAAAAAAACGAATTTATGCTATAAAATTACCTTGTTTGGGGAGTCGTCCAATGGCAGGACGGTAGACTCTGGATCTGCTTATAGGGGTTCGAATCCTCTCTCCCCAGCCATTCGGTCCCATCGTCTAGCGGCCTAGGACGTGGCCCTCTCAAGGCTAAAACACGGGTTCGATTCCCGTTGGGACCGCCAATAAAATCAAAGGGTTAGTGATTTTCTGTGTTTCTCTGTCCGCCCTGACTGCCTCTGCACCGCGCAGATGCCCTGCGCACCTAACCGTCTATCTTGATAACCCCGTGGGATATTGCATACTTGATGAGTTCTGAGCGGTTGCTGAGGCCGAGCTTTTCGAGGATGTTCGTCTGATGCACGATGACGGTCTTGGCGCTGATGTTCAGCATGTCGCCAATCTCTTTGTGGGTATGGCCTTCGGCGATCAGTTTCAGGAGCTGCTTCTCCCTGTCCGTAAGGTTTTCATAAGAGCCTTCCTGTCCCATGTCCCCTTTGCCGAGCAGACTGTCCACGACCTTTGTTGCAATGGCAGGGTAGAGGTAGGTTTCTCCGCCTTTTACCGCGCGGATCGCGGTGACGAGATCGCTTCCAACAGCCCGCTTCAGCAGGTAGCCCGATGCTCCTGCCTTGAGAAAGCGCGTTATATACTCCTTGTCGTCATACTGTGTAAGGACAAGGATCTTTATTCCCGGATCGAACTTCTTGATCTCCAGTGCAGCTTCATATCCGCCCAGCCGGGGCATGGAAATATCTAGAAGAACGATATCCGGACGATGCTTTTTCGTCTTTTCTATGGCCTCTATCCCGTCTGCAGCTTCAGCCACGACTTCGATGTCCTCGGAGAATTTGAGAAAGGCAGAAATGCCTTCTCTTACCAGGGAGTGGTCATCAGCAACCAGCACACGAATTTTAGACATGGTCATTCACCTCATGTTCGGGCGTGACTTTCAGGCTGACCCGGGTACCCTCTCCGGGAGCAGAATATATCTTAAGATCCCAGTTCAGGAATGCGGCTCGTTCTTTCATTCCCATGAGACCGAGTCCCCTTGTTGAGTCGCGGTCCTCGAAAACGGATGCGGTGTCGAATCCCAGGCCATCGTCTTCGATATCCACAAAGAAATTATTGTCCTTGCTCTCCATAACGACAAAGACGTTTTCAGCCCGGGCGTGTTTCGCTATGTTGATAATGGCTTCCTGGATGATCCTGAACAGCTCTATCTCGACCTGAGGGTCAACATTGAGCTTGTCGACTTTGTTCTTGATGGTTACAAAACAGTTGATGCCTTTGGCCTCAAGGTTATGGTCAAGAAGCCAGCGGACCGCGGCTTCGAAACCAAGATCATCGAGAATGGTCGGACGGAGATTCTTGATTATCTGGTATACGTCATCGATGTTCTTTTCGATGATCTTCTTTATATCATCGATCTTTTCGGTTGTAATGTTCTGGGGGTACTGCCTGCAGAGGTCGATCTGAATAAGACTCGCTGCCAGGTCCTGCATGATCACGTCATGAAATTCACGGGCGATCCTTTTGCGCTCTTCTTCCTGCGATGTGATGACCTTTTTCAGCAGTTCCTTGATCTTTTCCCGGTTGTCGCTGATCTGCTGTGTTCGGACAGCAACTTTCCTCTCCAGCTCGATGTTGTGCTTGTGCAGCTCTTCGAGCGAGTCCGCGAGCTTTACCCGCATCACCTCGAAACTGCTGCTCAGCATGCCGATCTCATCTGTCCCCCCGAAGGCAACCGCTTTCGACATGTCACCTTCGGCAATCTTCACGGTCGAATCGATCAGGTCATGGACCGGACGGACAATACTCCTGCTCATGCCGACCGAAATGATAAGCGCAAGCGCGATGGAAATAACGCTCACAATAAGGAACGAGCGTTCCATACGCTGGATAGGGGCCACGATATCGCTTTCCGGCTGGATGACCGAGACACCCCAGGCGGCTGTTTCGAGCGGCGCATATGCCATAATGTCAACAGAGCGGTTGATCTTTCCGCTGGCCGAGAATGCATCGGTGTGGCACCGGTGGCATTTCGTAATGGTGGCCTTTTTGTCGGTGATCAGCTTTCCGAGAAACTGGGTATGTCCTTCTGACTGGTCTTTGAACATGCGCTTGGCATCGGTCGAGGCGACAACGATCCCTTTGCTGTCTACGATCTCCATATAGGCGTGCGCTTCGACGGGAAACGAGCGGATTATCTCGTTGAAGCTGAGGGCCGAGGGGTCGATCTCTCCGCCGACTGCACCTTCGATGACGCCGTATTTGTTCTTCAATGGAACGATGATATAGATGGTCTTCTTGTTTGACCGTTTCAACGTGTAAATATCGGAAATGAACGGTCTGCCCTCACTCAAGGCCAATCGTAACCGGGGGAGTTCGAACAGGTTATCCTTACTTAGCGGCTGAGGGGGGTAGGAATAGACGACATTGCCTTCAAGGTCGAGAATGAAGATTCCGTTGGAAAAAATCGAGTAGTCATATGCCTTCTTGAGTGCGGCAAACTCATGCTTCCAGTTGCGGTCCGCAAGAGAGATGGTTCCGGCAAGAGATATGTCATATAAACGCTGGAGGCTGCTGCTCAGGAGAATGTCGATGTTCTTTGCGACAATGGCGGACAGCTGCAGTTTGTGCTGGAGTGCATGATCTATGCTTTCCCGGACAGCAATATAGCTGATGATGCCCAGACTCACCGATATGACGATGACCGTAAAAAGTATCGAAATAATTATCTTTTTTTGCATTCCTGTCCCAGCGTTTCTTTATAACCATAGGTGAAATCCTCCATGCTGTCAAGAAGTTGTAGAACTGGCGTTTCCGGCTTCCTCATCTTCATCGTGATGCTGCGGAAGCTTGACCCCGAACATGCGTTCATATTCCAGCGGGTGTTCGTGAATCATTCTTTCCTGCGTGATCTTGCCGGTGAAAATGACCGTGTCCAGGGGCAGCACCTCAGGGCTGAAGATGGCATTGTAGATGTGCCAGGTTACAATCACCAGGAACGCCAGCAGCGCCTCATTGGTATGCAGGGCCTTGGCTGTCGGGATGAACTGCCCCGGCAGCAGCCGCGTGACCATAGTCGGGAACCAGAGCGCAAGCCCGGTTGCTGCCATGAGAATACCGCCGACAACAACGCCCCAGTATTCGAATTTTTGCTTGTAGTCGTAGCGGTCACATCGTGCCGGATATTCAGAAAGGCCGAGGTAGTAGCGGATGTTGTCGATGGCGTCCCGGAAGTCCTTCAGATGGATGATCATGCTGGGCTGCCATTTTCTGAAGAGTATGCCGAATGAAGCTACCAGGATATGCTGGACCGTAAGGATCGCCAACGCAATGCCGCTGTACCGGTGCACGAGCCGCGTGGTATCGATCCCGCCGAATGTCATAATAACCCACTGCGAAATTTCATAATCGTAGAACTTCTGGGCGAGCCCCGTGACCACCAGCAGGACGAACGTACCGGCGTTCAGCCAATGCTCGATGATCCTGGCTGGTCCGAACCTTTTGATATATTCCCTGTTCGCTGTATACATGTATGCCTCCTTATGGTTATCTGTTCACGGCATATCGCCAGAGATGAAGTATGATCTGCAGCAGCAGGCCGATGATCATGAAGGGTATGAATATCTTGTAGCCAAGATCGACCAGATAGACCATGGGAGCCTTCTTGATGTTGGGCTCATAGTGAGATACCCAGCTGTCAGGGAAGTTCGCCGTGGCATCTGCATGGCATTTCTGGCAGCGTTTCAGCAGGTGCTGCTTGACGACAGCGGCATTCTGGTTCTTGACCCGTGCAATATCGTGGACCCCATGGCAGTCAATACATACTGCAATCTTTTTCTCTGTTTGGCCGTACTGCCGGTAGAATTTCATGGTAACGCCATGGAAATCCTGGAGATAGGTGTCAATGACTTTTGTTGACAACCCGTATTTCTGCATGACTTCCTTATTGGCATGACAGCTTGCGCAGATCTGGGGCACGGAGATCCTGAAGTTCGCGGTATGCGGGCCGGCATTGTCGTGCGCCTTGTGGCAGTCCGAACAGATCGGGACATCCTCAATGTTCTCCTTGATCAGTGCGGCGCCATGGACGCTCTTCGCATAGATCGCATAGACGTCTCTGTGGCACTTTTCACACTTCTGTGCATTTGCAAGCTTGTCCTTGCGAGCGGAGGCAATCGCATGTGTCCCGTGGCAGTCCGAACAGATAGGGGCGTTGGCATTGCCCTCGATCAGTTGCTTGAAATGCATCCCCTCAAGGGTCCTGCTGTATTTGTCAAAATGGCATCTCCTGCAGTTTTCTGCCATCACGATGGAGAAATCCCGCTTGTTCTGGAACCGCCTGACCGGATGCTCTTCTGCGGATACCATCACGTGACAGTCCACGCAGCTCAGGTTCTTGTGGACGGATTTGTTTAGGACTGCCTCGTCGACTATGGCCATTTCCTTATGCCCGTCCTTGTAATGGACCTCGAGTTCCTTATTATGGCAGGTCAGGCAGTACTGGTTCCCTTTTGAGAGCTCACGCACCCGTTTTACGGCGTGTGCACCATGGCAGTCGGTGCACGTGGTGTTTGTCGCAGACTCCCTGATGAGCTTTTCGTGGATAGTGTTTTCCTTGGTATCATGGCACTGCCGGCATTTTCTGGCACTCAGCGAAGTGAATTCCTTTCTGCTCTTATACGATCTCTGCGGATGGTTGTCTGATGTGAAGCCATGGCAGGTGGAGCATCCGATGATCCTGTGGACCGACTTCTCCACTTCGGCAGGATTTACCTTCAGGGAAAGGGTCTCTCCGTTGCCGAACTTCAAGGTTTGGTCCATCTGGTGACAGCCGAGACAGGCCTCGTCCATGTCTGACAGCTTTGCCTCAGAGAAAGAGAACGTTAGCAAGACCACAAGAACGGCTAACATAAACAGGTGCGATTTCCGAACAGTCATATTCCCCCCTATAGAAAGCGGGCCTTCCTTCGGCTGGCTGCCCGCTAAGCATTTATTCCGTATTATTTCTGCAGTTTGTTCCCTGAGGGCGGTCCCTCTTCTCTTGCCTCTTTCTTCGCACGCAGCCTGCCGGCAAGGCATGTCTTCGTCGGTAGCCGGTTGCATGTTGCCACCCGTGATCGTACCAAAGAGGTTAGAAAGAGCAAATTTCATGATCGTGGCGATACCGATGATCGGCAGGAAAGCTGTGCAGGTAAAACGCAGCACTTGTCCGGTTGCCGGGATGCGTGCGGGGTTTGCCTTGTAGGATGCGGTGGTTTCATTACCGGGGAGTCTTCCCTCTGCATTCGGCAAGACAGTGTATCCGGTGGAGAAATTTCCGCAATATTCCTTCCCCATCCTTTTCTCCCTCCCCGTGTCCTATGCGTACCATTGCCCCTCCTCCTTTATTTACGCAGTACGGCTTTTTGATTCCGGTCTTAGCATAACAGGGTAAGCCGGAATGCGTAATTGGGAAAAGTACCTATTTCCCCGGAAAATTTATCTTAGTGTATCAGGAAGCCTCCAGTAAATAAAGAAAAACCGGGCTGATTAGACCGGCAGAGGACTGTGTTACGGTCCCGGGAGCGTACTCGATGCAATTTTCACAATTTCCTGAGCTGAACACTTGCAGATAAGGGTAATGATCGTGCCATCCTCATTCCAGGAAACCTCATTGCACGGCGTATTTTCATCGCAGCTGGCCGGGACAAGTAAAGCCTTCCTGTCCTTAATAAATATCTGGCTGCCTTCAGTCTTTGTTTTGACCTTAATGAGGGGTTCGATCTGATAGGGTGCATTCGCATCTGTCTGCTGGATGACAAGACCGATATCGCGGCTGTCCCTGTACCGCAGATGCATGATGAACGCACTGAAAGGGACCTCCTGAGCGTATATTTCATCGGGCGGCCAGACAAGGTGCAGGTCCTCGGGGATGTAAGTCGGCAGAAACAGACGATGTAAGCGGAGTTCTTTCTGCGCAATATCTATAGAATTGAATCTCTTCATGGTCCGCTTTTGGACCAGTGAGGGAAGCCAGTTGAGTAGGGTCAGAATGGCGGTGACCAGTACTATGGTGATCACGAAGAGGGACAGCTTTATCCCGAATGAGCGTTTCTTCATTTTTATCTCATACCACAAGATATCCCATCACGAGGATGACGGAGGCCGTAAGCATGAACGGAGCCCAGGCGAAGTGCTCCTGAACTTCAAGGCCGGTCTCACGGAGCCGCTGTATCCTTTCGTCCAGCAGGAGGTTATGGCTGTGGCTTTCGATCCGTTCTTTCATCTGGTACAAGCCCTGCGGTCCCTGATCGGGGTGGTAATAGAAGGACGATATTGCGGCAATAAGCGCTGCAGGGTTCTTTGTGATCGAGACCGTAATCGCATCGCAGATGAATTCATCGTCATGAACGACCCTCCTGAACTCTACCAGGCTTACCGGATTATAGAACATCAGTATTCGCAAGAGATAGATGAGCTGGGTCTTGGTATTGCTGTCCCTCATGATATGTACCGCTTCATGGGTGAGCGCTCCTTTGAGCTGGTCCTCGTCAAGAACTTCTATCAGATGGCTGGAAACAATGATCATGTGGTCCTTGAATCCCTGCGTTACCAGGATCGGAAGTGGTTCATCAATAATGCAGATCGAAGGCTTGGCTATAGGCATCTCGCTGCTGATGCTGTCCAGCATGGCATCCAGGGTATCGCGTGTCCCCTCGCAGGTTCCCGGATCACTGCGCGAGGAACGTTCCCGGAAGATCGGGAGGACCTCCTGAACGACAAAAACAGCGGTTACCGCAATGAGGAGCGTCAGGAAAACCGCTGCCAGCGGAAAGATTCCGAGCGGATTCAGATCCAGCCACCGCTGACTGTCGAATAACGCGGTATTGAGCCTGAAATACCACGCGCTCCGCTGGGGGGTAATGACCTGGTAGAGAGGGAACATGAAGACAGGGAGCGTAAGAGTCAACAGGCGATAGCGGAATTTCGCGCTGTGGTCCCGTATGTCCCATGCGAAAAAAGAGAGCTCAACGATGATGAGCGCAACAAAGGAATGCAGGACAGACTGCGTTATATACATGCCGGGATACGAAGAGAGGAATCGCATGATCATGTTCGACGTCCGTTTAGCGTCATGGCCTGTTGCGCATGGGTTCCGTACAGTAGCTCCCGGGCATAAGATATTGAAATTGTAGCATAAAACCGCTGTGTGCAGGCATGGGGGCAAAGAGTTTGGCGTCTCGTGCTCCTATGCCGGACCCGAACTCTGTTCCTCACATCAGAGATCTCCCGGGTTTCTTGTCGGTATGCAGAATAGGCGTGAACATGCAGGAGACAAAGACTTGCGCGGTCCTTACAGAGATCACATGGGAAGAGACGGTCTCTTGAGCTCATTTTTTAGACCAGCGAGGCTGTTGAGATTCCTGGCATGCTGCAGCTTATGCTCATGGTATTCAGGGCGGGCGTGGTGCTGCATGCGTGCTTTTTCAGCTCTGAAATGTGATGCAGCGCAGGCTTCACCAAATGAGATTACCCTGTAACGACTCCCTTACATTTCCCCTGACCAATGATCTTGAGCCTGCTGAAGAGAAACCATTGCCGGCTGTCGATAGCCTCGACGCTGACCGACAGGTCTTTCGACCGTCCGGCATTCTTTCGGGTCAGTTGCCTGCAGCGGTAAAACGGTTGGTTCTCTTGCTGACGAGTGAAGGATTCACGGTCTCTTTCGGTATTTCAGCCCTGAGGTTATCGATCCTGTCCGTTGTCCCGGGATGCGTTTTCAAGATGCCGCCTTCTGATGCCGTACCGCGGGTGACCATCCTGTCGAGAAAATCCTTCAGTGCCCCCGGCTCGTATCCGGCACTGACGAGATAAGCGACAGCGGTTTTGTCAGCGCCGTATTCCATTGACTTGCCGTAACCCTTTACGACAAGGGTCTTGACAATATCATCGATGGAACCTTCGAAGATACCCGTGAGGTGTGACAGTTCCTGCGGTCCGTAGTTCTGGGCAGCCCTCGAGCCGATGATGGTTACTGCCTCTGTCCAGCGCGATTTCTTGATCGAAGCGATGCCGTCCCGGTGGTTGACGTGTGCGATTTCGTGGGCAAGGACAGCGGCAAGTTCGTCTTCATTCGTGACGGCCTTCAGCATGCCCTGTGTGATGAAGATCGTTCCGCCGGGACAGGCAAAGGCGTTCATCTCGTCTGTGTCGAGTACGGCGAAGTGGTAACCTCCGTAGGTATAGGGCTTTTCAGAATGCAGGGCCAGCAGCGCACCTATGGAGTTCACATATTCGGTCAGTTTCGGATCTTTCAGGAGCGGGTAGGTCTCAAGAATGCGGGCTGCCACAGCGCGGCCCAGAAAGTATTCTTCCTCATCGGTTATGGAGCGTGCAGCCTTTTGCGTGGCGTCTGATGAGGTGGAGAGCATATCAAAACCTTTCTGGATATTATCAAGGAGCCCTGCAGGGGCAGAGCTGGTTAGCAAGAGCAGGAGCACTGCCGGGACGAGTGTTTTCCTGATCATGGCTGATTCAGTCCTCCTGCCGTGATAAAGGCCTTCAGCGATTCATCAGATACCTGGTATGCTTCTATGCTCTCGACAGCATGATAGTCGAGTTCCGGATGTTTTGCCCTATAGGACTTTTCGACCTCCGGGTTGAAGCCTTTTCCCGCAAGTGCTACTTCGTCACTGGTGGTACTATAACCCTTTCCCGATACATCGGTAAGGGCTGCCGTTGTTTCTCTTACTGCATTCTTGTGGATACACCCTTTCGCATTTCTGAAATTTACCCTGAACCAATCCCCTTCTTTGGCGGTTACCTCAAGCTGGTCCCCGAACTGGACCTTGGCCTTCGCAGGAGCGAGAAAGCGGCAGACCTCGCGTACGGTGTTCTCCCGAGTGATAACGGTCACCGTCTCAGCTGAGACCATTGCGGACATGGCAAGAAGAAGAAGGGATGCAGACATGAGACGGTTCCGGTTCATTTTTCAGTCATTGTAATGATATCGGAGCATCCTGTCAACGATGCTGTCCCGGCAGGAGGCGCGCACCGTTGCAGATAGAATGCGGAAGGTCCGTCCTCAGGAATATAGCCGAGCACACGGCTGAATATTTCACCTGCCTGCTGCCATTCTCCCCGTCTGAACAGCTCCAGGCCGTTCTGGAAGAGAGACACCATATCCCTGGTCTTCTCCGCTGCACTCTTACGAAAGCCGATCAGTTCATATATCGCTGCTGCAGATGATCTTCCCTTTACTTCGATCCTTCCCAACTCCCTGGCAAGGAAGAGATCGGCAGTGCCCGCAAAGGTCTCCCTGCTCATGATGATCCTCGTTCCGAAGACCTTGTTGACCGACTCAAGCCGGGAGGCAAGGTTGACCGTATCCCCCACCACCGTGTAGTCGAAGAGACGATCACTGCCGAGGTTGCCGACGAGCGCCTCACCCGTATGGATGCCTATTCTCATCGAGACGGGGGGAAGACCCCGAGCAGCGAACGAAACGTTGAGGTCCTGCAGCGCCTCCATGCATTCGATCGCTGCGCGGCAGGCTGAAGACTCGTCCTGACCATAACTGAGCGGAGCGCCCCAGAAGGCCATGACGCAGTCGCCGATATATTTGTCTATGACCCCTCTGTTTCGTATGATCACCTCCGTGAATGCGTTGAAGATGGCGTGCAGGATCAGGGCTGCCTCCTCGGGCGGGAGTTGTTCTGCAAGCGTGGTGAATCCAGCTATGTCGGCAAAAAAAACGGTCACGCGTTTTTTCCGGCCGCCGGGCCGAATGAGTTCGGGGTTTTCCAGAACATGTTCAACAAGGGTCCTGTCCATATATTGATCAAAGGTTCTCTTTATGAACCTTCGCTGCTTTCCTTCTACGGCATAGCTGTAAGCCGCGGCAATTGCAAAGCTCAGTACAGCGGTAATAAGAGCGGGGATCACCCTCAGGTAAAGACCATACGAAAACATCAGGGCGGGCGCAGCAAGAGCCGTCAGAACCGCTGTCGAGAAGACGGCAGTACTGGTGGCCAGGGAATGATACCGGAGCACTGAGGAGACGACCGTAACGGAGATGGCGAACATGAAGAGGATAAC
This sequence comes from Nitrospirota bacterium, assembly GCA_003252075.1. GTDB lineage: Bacteria > Nitrospirota > Thermodesulfovibrionia > Thermodesulfovibrionales > UBA6898 > UBA6898. The sequence continues at coordinate 22,968 of QKDO01000078.1, read as the reverse complement.
GGGATAGACGCTGAGTTGAGTCAGGTAATTCTGCCTGATGAGATTATCAAGAGTCGTTGCATGGATATGTACGCCTGTGGATACCGGGGTTACGGCAGTCGGCTTCAGATCGTATAGTCCGGGCGCCGTGAGCCCAACGAAGATGGCCTTTCCTCGGAAGCTCTCTTTCGCCAGCGAAGGTTCCTTGCCGGAAATGCTTTCAAGATGTGACTGGATAATATCAGCGGCAGAGATTGTTCGGAACGGATATGCATCGCGAGAATACCTCAGGAGCATCATGCCCTCGGAAAGAGGAATTTCCCTTCCGGAGGTGTATGCCCTGTTATCGTGCACCGTAACGAGTTTCTTTCCGAGAAGATAGGGAAGGACAAAGTGGGGTATCGTATATTCAGCTGCCTGAAAGAAGAGGGGTGTCCTTCTGTAGATGCCATCTTCGTCCGGCCTTATCATTACATTGCCCAGACCGGCGGAAACGGAGCTGAACCGTTCGAGCGGAGCGATAAGTGACCGGGACGAAATCCCGGAGGCGATCGGTCCGTCCATGCTGATCTCCTGCGCAAGCTCAGCATCATGGCTGCTGAGCGCCTCCCTTGTATCGGTCAGCAACAGCGGCAGATAGACATTGCCGGCTTTCTGCATCGCTTCCGCGAAAACAGTGTCATCCGCCACGCCGTACGAGGAATCTTCGGTGAAAAGAAGGTCCATGAATACCGCGTCTGCTTCGGAGAGATGTTCGAGCAGCGGAGCATAGACCTGACGGGGCCATGGCCAGGAGATGCCCTGGCCGGCGAGCGCCGAGATGCTTTTCTGGTCGATAGCAACGATAACGACTTGGTCGGATGCAGATCGGGGATTGAGGTGACGTGACATATAATCATATGCCTTGAGCTCAAAAGTATCCAGGAGGCCGGAGAGGAAGAGCAGGGCAGAGATACCGAATGCCAAAACAGAGAGCAGGGCGACCTTTCTGCATGGGCTGGCAGACATGAATTACGGAAGCATGTTACTGCTCAGTCTTTGAGCCGTTACCAACAGGTAACAGGTGACTGTCAGGATTATGACGATACCGGTACTCAGGACGACCTGCACGAACGACGTCTGTGCCTCTAGCAGGAGGAGACCCCTGAACCCGACAATGATGCCGATGGCAGGAAATGGCGCAAGGACGAAATTCTGTTTTTCAGGAAACTGCTGACTGTCCGGAGCAGTTCGAGAATGATTGGTGCCCGAACGACCGCAGCCGTTGTTACCAGTATCCTGCGAATGCTTCCTGTCAGATCAGCCGGGTCCTGTCCCATGGGTCTCTCATTATAGCATATGCCCATGCCCGGCAGACTTCATAAAGGACTACGCATCAGAAGCGACTGTCCGTCCGAAGAAGGAGATAATTCCCCACGACATGATCAGGGCAGCGGCAAGCATGCCTGCTGCAGCAAAGATGTTGTTCAGTATTGCCGGCCGCACCAGCAGCGCCAAACCGAGGAGCAACATCATGATGCCCGAGACCAGCTTCAGCTTTCGACCTTCCCACGTGGTCAGCTTACGTGCGCCGAGCGTGACCGTGAACATGATGACGATTGCGGCAAGTGGAATGACATATACGACGTTGTAGAGGACGAGGTAGAGATAATAGGTCGGGGCAGGGAGACGATGAAGCGTCAATATCCTGGTGAAGACCATCGGGAACCCTGCAGTGCAGAGGAGTTCGTAGGTATTGGCTGCTACGGCGAGGACAACAGTCCCGGCAAGCACGGATACGAGAGATGCGGACGTGACAAGCCTCCTCATCCTCTCGTAGAGCCGGGGTTTTGCGTTTTCCGGTATGGACAGGGAAATCCCTTTTCCGAACAGGAAGAAATCCTTGATGTTGATGAACGAGACAACAAGAGCGACAGAACCGGCAGCTATGGTGATCGTCCTGAGAGTTCCGGCCAGCAGGAAGAGGTTGAGCCAGGCAGCCATAAAAAGAAAATAGAGGCATCCGGAGAAGAAAACAAAGGTTCCTCCGATGAGCAGCATCCGGGGGCGTGAGCGTGCATGGACCAGGAGGCTCAGCAGAAAGAAGAGAACAAAGAAGGCGCAGGGGTTGAAGCTGTCCAATCCGCCAAGGACTACCGTGATCATCGGCAGCGAGACCAGGGCCGGATCGACCGTTCCGATCAGCGGCAGGTCCATGGACTTCTGCTCATCCTGAACAAGGGGACGGTCAAGCCATTCTATGGGGTCAATGCAGGGCTGCAGAAGACAGGCGTTGACCGCTGCGCTGATCGCCGTTCTTTCCCGTTCAGAAAAGCCGACGAAGACCTTATTGCCGATGAACGTGACAGGAACACCGGAGGACTTGATGCCCGCACGTGCTGTCATCTGCCCGAAAAAGCCGGCATTTGTACGGTTCTGCCAGACCTCGTATGATTCGACCACCAGCCCGGCATATCGGCCTCTCAGCTCGGAGAGAAACTCTTTCTCTTTTTCGCAGTGCGGACAGCCGTTTCCCCAGAAAAAGTAAAGCTTAACGCTGACTGTGCTGCCTTGCGCGCGGTCAGCCGCGCGTGCCTCACCGGCACCTGCGGCAAGGGCCATGATCAGCAGAAGAATACAGACAAGCAGTTTGCAATACGCCGATGACATCCTTTTCCCTCAGGGCTTTCTGTCCGCCTGAAGCATGGCAAGCATGGCTTCAGGGTCTGTTGTCGGAGGCAGACAGTGATAGTCCCTGCAGACGTAGGCTGTTGCCCGGCCCTTGATAGCCGTATGCTGCCTGGTAAACTTGGCTATATGCATGATTTCAGCGGTACTATCCTCGTGCGGCAGGAACAGGACAGAGACGTGGGGGAGGAATGTTGTCTGAAGGATCTGGAGCATTTTCCGGGTATCTGCAGCCTCAGGGATGCCCGCAATGACGACCTCGTGCGAGGGGCCAAAACTGTAGTCAAGGGCGCAGAGAAAGTAGGCATGTGCAGACGGCGCCTGTCTGACGGAAGAGAAGAAGGACCGTGCAGAGCGTGCAGCCATCTCTTCGAGGCCGGTATTCCCGGTCATCCTTGCCAGGCGGAGCAGGTTCATGAGGGCAACTGAGTTCCCTGAGGGGATGGCGCTGTCATATACCTCTTTTTTCCGGACAAGAAGGTCCTCACCGTTGTCTGCCGTAAAGTAAAAGCCGCCTGAATCCTTATCCCAAAAATGCCGGATTACGATGGAGTTAAGGGAAAGAGCCGCGCGCAGATGCTGCGGGTCGAAGGTCGTTTCGTATAGTCCGATCAGGCCTGAGATGAGGAACGCATAATCATCGATATGTGCCGGCAGCGATGCATCATTCTGCCGGTAGCGGTGAAGGAGTGAGCCGTCAGGCTTGCGCAGACGCGTCAGGAGGAAGTCTGCCGCACGGACTGCAGCAGCAGCATAGTCCTGCCGCTGGAATGCCTGTGCTGCCTTTGCCAGCGCGGTTATCATAAGGCCGTTCCAGTCGGTCAGGATCTTGTCATCCTTGTGCGGATGTGTGCGTTTCTTGCGGATGGCAAAGAGCCCTGCACGTGCTTTTTCGATCCTTGCCTCAGCCTGCTGCAAGGAAAGTCTGTGCGCTGCCGCGATGGCATGGAGCGGTGTCTGTCGGTGGAGAATATTCGTCCCGGCCTGCTCTCCAGAAACGGGATCGGCAAAATTGCCCTGCTTGCGTATGTCGAAAACGCTGCAAATAAGCTCCTGATCGGCACGGTCGAGCGTCCCGATGATTTCATCATATGCCCAGACATAGAACTTCCCCTCTTCTCCTTCGCTGTCCGCGTCCTCAGCTGAGAAAAAAGCGCCCTCGGGAGAGGTCATGTCGCGGAGCACATAGGCAATGATTTCCTCGGCGGTTTTCCGGTAGCTCTGATCACCCGTCGCCTGAAATGCCTCTGTGTATGCCAGGCAGAGCATTGCCTGGTCATAAAGCATTTTTTCAAAATGGGGAACGTGCCAGCGAGCGTCTGTCGCGTACCGGTGAAAGCCGAATCCCGCGTGATCATAAATGCCCCCGTCTCTCATGGCATCGAGCGTCCTGGTGGCCATAGTCAGCGCATCCCGGTTGCCGGTGCGTTTCCCGTAGCGGAGCAGAAAAAGCAGTATATGTGCGGTCGGGAACTTGGGCGCTGAACTGAACCCGCCGTTGTCCTTATCGAAAAGCTGGGTAAGCTGAGCGAATGCCTCATGGAGAACGGATGCGACCGGCTCGCTCTGTTGTGGTTCGTCCTCCTGCCTGAGCTGCTCGGTGATCTCGCCAGACAGTTTCAAGATCTTCTCCCTGTCATGTTCCCACATCTTCTGCACGCGGGGCAGTAAATCAAGCATGCCTATCCTGCCGAAGCGGCTCTCGCGGGGAAAGTAGGTGCCTGCAAAGAACGGTTTTTTGTCAGGGGTCATGATGATGGTCAGTGGCCATCCTCCACTGCCGGTCAGCATCTGGCAGACGGTCATATAGATCCCGTCTACGTCCGGTCTTTCTTCGCGGTCGACTTTTACGGAAATGAAGAACCGGTTCATGAGTGCGGCGACATCATCGTTCTCGAACGATTCTTTCTCCATTACATGGCACCAGTGGCAGGTTGAGTATCCTACGGAGAGAAAGACCGGTTTGTCCTCTCGGGCAGCCCGCTCAAAGGCTTCCTTTTCCCACGGGTACCAGTCAACAGGATTATGGGCATGCTGAAGCAGATAGGGACTTTTTTCGCCGGCGAGCCTATTCGGCCGATTGGCAGAAGGAGATGACTGAGATTGCGGTATGTTTGTCATGACAATGGTCGTGCGATGACGGGATGCCGGCTTTTGTGCTACTTTGCAAGAAGCTTGTTGGCAAAAAGCGCCTTCCGGAGGTCGTCGACCTTGTTCTGAATCTCGATAAGCTCAAGCTTCAGGGTTTCACCACGTAAGGCTTCCACCGATCTTGACTTTTCGATCAGCAGGACCCCGAGTTCAGCAAGCTTGTCCGGGAGTTCCTGGATGGTCGAAGGCCCCTTGACATATTTGTTCCCTCGGGACACTGCAAGCTCTCTGAGTTTTTCTAGTGGCTCATCCAATGTTGTATCTCCGGAAGTAAGGCTGCCGTATTAAGACTATCAGATTTTCACTGCACCGTCAATTTTTTGACGGCCAGGGAGAAAGTTCCTATAATGGAGTATGCAGAACCTCTTGAGGTACCTTCCCCATACCTTTATCCCGCTGTTTGTCGCTATGGATATTGTCGCGGTACTCCCGATATTCCTTTCGCTGACGCAAGGGTATTCCGTTGAGGGGCAGAAAAGGGCTGTGCGGGAGTCGGTCATAACTGCACTGCTCGTGGGCATTGTCTTTATCGCGATGGGCGAGGTCATCTTCCGCATCCTCGGGATTACCAACGATGACTTCAAGATCGCCGGCGGGCTTGTCCTGCTCGTTTTTGCCATACTGGACCTTATACGGCGCGACGAAATTCCCCGGAAGGCTGCTGGAAATCTTGGCATTGTTCCGCTCGGTGTACCCCTGATCGTCGGTCCCGCCGTACTCACGACGCTTATCGTGCTTGTCGACCATTACGGTGTTGCGGTTACGGTTGTTTCTTTCCTCATGAACCTGATGATCGTATGGATCGTGCTTCGTAAGAGCGCTGCAGTCGTTGCAGTCCTGGGCGAGGGCGGCATTATCGCGCTATCCAAGGTGATGGCTCTTCTCCTGGCATCCATAGCCGTGATGATGATCAGGATCGGCATGCAGAATATCGCTGGGCGAGGAACGCCTTAGGCAGAACCAGGGCTGAACGGATAACGCTTTCTGATGAAGGATATTTCGTCTTCTTTCGTAACAACCTTTCCCATCAGGCGGGCGTCCCTGAGCTCGTTGAGGATCTTGGAATAGAGAGGTCCCTGCGGTATTCCCAGAATCTTTATGTCATTTCCCTTCAGGACAGGTCGTATTTTTCTCAACTCTACCAGATAGAGCGAGATGTCTTTCTTCTTGCGGACATCTTTGGCTGCTGACATGGCAAAAATGAGTGCCTCGGTCTCCCTGTCTGCAAGGAGGTGGTACAGGGCCGCAGGATCCTTTGCCGGGAGTTTTGCAAGGATCATTACCGCTTCTGAAATGCCGCTCTGTATGAGCTCCCGCGCTTTTGGAGGAACGGCGAGACGGAGAAGCGCCTCGCCGCGGTCAGGGTCGGTGAGGAGCGAGAGCAGTGCCATGAGATACAGGATTCCCTTGTCGACCTTCTCATCGAGAAAAAGAAGGTCATACCACGCGAGCGTTTCTCCCATGGAGGTGAGGGCATGCTCCAGGTCCTCGTCGAACGTAATTGCGGGGTGGATCACCTTCAGCAGTCCGTAATCAGAGAGCTTCTGCAGGGTAAGCACGGGATTGGTCTCATGGAATGCCAGCAGGAGCTCGTCATATAAACGGGAACCGGAGAGGCGGTCGAACAGTCCCATCTCGATCGCCGATTTCATGAGGGAGGCCGTATGCTTGCTCAGCCTGAAACCGAACCGCTCGGAGAAGCGTATGGCACGAAACGCACGCGTCGGATCCTCGACGAAACTGAGATTATGAAGGACACGTATGGTCTTTTCCTTTATGTCCCTCTGGCCGCCGAAGAAGTCCATCAGGAGACCGAAATCATGAGGATTAAGCCGTATGGCAAGGCTGTTGATCGTGAAGTCCCGCCGGTAAAGGTCCTTCTTTATAGATGAGGTTTCAACTTTGGGCAGCGCGGCAGGAGACTCGTAATATTCCGTGCGCGCAGTCGCTACATCCAGGCGCAGCGTCTTCAGGAAGATCTGGGCTGTTCCGAAGGTATGGTGAGCCTTGACTTTTGCGGCGATCCGGCGTGACAGGGCCTGTGCAAATGCAATTCCGTCACCTTCGATCACTATATCGATATCAAGGTTCTGTTCTCCCATCAGCAGGTCCCTTACCGAGCCGCCGACAAGATACGCGCCGTACCCCAGGTTCTCAGCGATCTCTCCCGAGAGCTTCAGCACGGCATGGACATCTTCCGGGAACCTGTCCCTGAGCCACCCGGAGAGGTTACGGCTCGTAAAGTGAGGTTCGGTCGTCTCTTCTCTGCCAATGCGGCGTTTCTTCAGGAATTCTTCATACAGTATCCGGAGAAGGTCCGTTCTGGTTATGGCCCCGATGATCCTGTCTCCCGCAAGAACCGGCATGAACTTCTGGTTCTGTTCGATCATCATGGTCTCAATGTCCCGGATCGGGGTATCTGCTGTCACCGTGAGTTTTTCTGTAGAACAGAAGTCAGTGACGGGGTTCTCTCTGAATCCGTGAAAGAGGGCTTTTTCAACGGTCTCCCTTGATATCAGGCCTTCGTAGGTACTGTTTCTGAGGACCGGAAGCACATTGACCCCGTATTTTGTCATCATGCTTTCAGCCTCAGAGATCGGGCTGTCCCACGATATGGAGATGACCGGCTGCGTCATGATATCTGCGGCAATCTTCCCGGGCCGCACATGCTCAGGCAGCATGCTTGCGATCCGGTCAGCGATAAGATCGGGTGAATCTTCTTTCACCGTTGCTGCTGCCGCGGCATGATGGCCTCCTCCCCCAAATTCACGGAGGAGCAAGGACACATCAAGTTCCTGAACCCTGCTCCTGGCAACCAGAACGGTCTTGCCTTCCATGCCGAGGATAAGAATCACGGCATCTATGTCTTCAATGTCCATGATCTTATGCGCAAGGATGGCTGCATCCCCGATATACGATTCACGGGAGGCCTTGGCAAGAATGACCCGTATTCCTTTGACGGTCAATTCCTGCGAGGTGCCCAGCAGCTCGCTCAGGAGTTCAAGCTCCTCTTTCCGGAGGTCTATCTTCACATACTCGGAGACAATATTGAGGTTTGCCCCTCTTCTGAGCAGGTAGGAAACCGCGAGCAGGTCCCGTTCTGTTGTAGAAGGGAACAGAAGGCATCCGGTTTCCTCATAGATGCCGAGTGCAAGGATAGTTGCTTCCATCGGCGTAGGATGGAGCTTCTTTTCCCTGAGCACCTCGGTCAGGATCGTTGCCGTTGCACCGACCATATCGGCCCTTTCGTAATTACCGCGGATATCACCCTCCTCAAAGGGATGATGATCATAGATATGGACCTCGATATCCCGGTCCTTGAGAAGTTCGGCAAGGGTGCCTATCCTGTCCGGCTGTTTCGTATCTACAATGATGAGCTTATTTACCTGAGCGCGCTTGATGTCCTTGATCCGTAATATCTCAAGAGGGTTGAAGACCTCGATAAAATCGCGGACCTTCCGTTCCTGGGAGCCGGCGAAGACAATCGATGCATCAGGATATAGCTTCTTTGCCGCTATCATGGATGCGAGGGAGTCAAAATCGGCGTTGAGATGAGAGGTTATGATATCCACGTAGTATGCCGGAACTCCCCCAGGAATATGAGATCTGCGAAGTTATGTAAAGATGACGACACGGTCACGACCACTTTTTTTCGCCTCATAAAGGGAGTCGTCTGCGGCAGAAATCAGCTCGTCATAGGTCTTGATCCGTGCATTCGGGAAGACTGCAATGCCTATGCTTACGGTCAGGTTCGTCCTGCTTTTCAACCCCTTAAACTTGTGGGATGTAATGGCCTTCCGGATCCGCTCGGCTTCCGCGATAGCTCCCTGTGTTGTGGTCTGGGGAAGCATGATAATAAATTCCTCCCCGCCATAGCGTGCCAGCACATCGCTTTTACGCGTCAGTTGCCTGAGGCGCTGAGCGAACTCTTTGAGTACAAGGTCACCGGTCTTATGTCCATACGTGTCGTTGATTTTCTTGAAGTGATCGATATCAATCATGAGACAACTGATCGGCATCTTGTGACGTTCGGCCCTGGTGAACTCCTCGATGATCCTGTGATGAAAGTAACGAACGTTATAGATGCCCGTAAGATAGTCGGTGATGGCAAGCTTTTCGAGGCGCGTCCTTTCATCTTCGACCTGTGCGAAAAGAAAGGCATTATAGAGCGTGTTTGCCGAAACGCCGGCGATCCCCTGCAGAAGCCGAATCTCGTCCCTTCTGAACATGTGGCGCTTCCGCGATGTCCGCAGGAACAACGTGCCAATGACCTTTTTCTCAAAGATGATCGGCATGACGAGGATAGAGCGGATTCCGAGCCGGGAGACAAGATCCCGGACGGATTTCATAATGGGGTTCGTGCTGATATCACTGACCACGACCGGTTTTTTTCTGAGAAGTGCCTCGACGATCTCAGGGTATTTTTTTAGGCTCAGCTTGATCATGCTGATGTTCGGTGTTTCGAAGCTTGCTACTACGTAGGCGATTTTGTGGAGCCAGTCTACCCGAATGATGGAGCATCGTGTTACCGGCATGAGGTCTGATATTCTTTTTACGATCATGAAGAGAATCTGCTTGGGGTCAAGGGTTGAAGAGATCCTCTGCGCAAGCTCATGAATCGTCCGAAGGTCTCGTATCTCCTTTTTCCTCGCCCGCATCAGCTCGCTCTGCCGTATAACCGAACTGAGCATGAAATCCAGATCTTCCCTGAGGAAAGGTCTCGTGATATATCCGTCAACGGTATATGCGGCAGATGCTTCAATGCCCTTTTTCCTGTCGCTGCTTATCATGCCGATGCACGGGATATTGCCTTCAGACAGGGGTAGCGAGGGCAGAAGCGATATCTCGGCGACCACGGCACTGACACCGTCTCTTGCAGGTAAACTGTGCGGCGAAGCGGTGGTACTGCAGAAGACCGGACGATAGGTATCGGAACTCCTGAAATATTTTTTCAGAAAAGCCGTAGCAGGCTTGCTTTTTACATAAATCAACAGTGTCTTTTTTTTCATGATCGTTGCGCGTTATGCCTTTTTGGGATGTATTATCTCAGGTTTTTACTTCTCTGTCAAAGGAATGTATACCGGGCTTTACGGAGTTTTAACCGAACGCAGACGGGAGTTGGAAATCCTCCATGCCAGCGGGGTGACGCGTTTGATCATTCAGATTCCTGTGAAGCTCTTTGTAAAACGGCTATCATTTAACTCACAATTTATGTGAGTAGCTCGCTGATGAAATTAACAATCCGATACGTTCTCTCAACCCGGCCTGATTGCAGCAAATACTCTGGCAGCCGGGTAGGGCTGTTGAATAAATGGCCGCATATCGGGTATTTCACCGGCTCTTTTCTCCTGTGAAGCGACTGTCCTGCCTGCAGTCGCATCATGAAGATCTCATGTCGTCGCGTATTGCCGTTTTGATCAGCTGACAATTGCACCGGGTATTTTTCATTCTGATCAGCAATATGGTAAGGTAGAACACGATGGAAACTCCTGTCATATTCACAGACCTTGACGGCACGCTGCTTGATTACCATGGATACTCATTCGAAAAGGCCGTGCCTGCCTTGCAAATGCTGAAGGAAAGGGGCATCCCGCTCGTCATATGCTCCAGCAAAACCCGCAAGGAAATCGAATATTACCGCAAGAAACTCGACAACCATCATCCGTTCATTTCCGAAAATGGTGGAGGGATCTTTATACCGAAAGGGTATTTTCCCTTTGATATCTCAAACCACCGTTACAAGATCATAGCGGGAAAGAGCTATCATGTCATCAGGCTCGGTGCCCGCTATGAAGACCTCAGGAGCGCTCTGGAGGAGCTGAAAAATGAAGGGTTTCAGGTCCGTGGATTCGGAGACATGAGCGTTGACGAACTCGTGGATACCACCCATATGAAGCCGGTTGAGGCCAGGATGGCCAAACAGCGCGATTTTGACGAACCATTTCTTCACACCGGTCCTGTCTACCGGCTGCCCGGGCTTCTCCGGGCGATCCATGAAAAAGGGTTCAAGTTCACCCAGGGGAGGTTCTATCACATCCTCGGCAACAGCAATAAAGGCATAGCAGTCTCCATTCTGATAGATCTGTATGCCAGGAAGTTTCAGGATACCGGTATCGTCACAATCGCCATCGGCGACAGTCCCAATGACAAACCAATGCTTCAGCGCGTTGATCTCCCGATCCTTGTCAGGAAGCATGACGGGAGCTATGAATCCGCCATAAAGATGCCAAACCTCATCAAAGCAGACGGTATCGGGCCAGAAGGGTGGGATGTCGCTGTCCGGGAGCAACTTGCTGCACTGAAAACCAAGCGTACGCTGACCAAAAAAATTCGTTAATCCATGCCGGACCGCCGCTTTGGCCCCGCAGTCTCAGCATGGAGAAAACCTAATAGATGGACCGTATCCTGCCGGTGCGTTTGTCAACGATCACCTTGTCGATAACCGCTTTATTCCTGTCCATAATATCTGCTTCAAAATAGAACTCCTTCTCAACCACCTCACCGATGATCAGGTCCTTATCGGCAAAATACTTTATTAATGTTTTCCGCGCCTCTGCAGGGGTCGTTATTTTCTGTTTCTCGCCGTAATAGCCCTCGGCGCCTTTCTGCGGCTGGCTGTCAGCAGCAAGCGCCGGCACGGTCAAGGACGGAAGGAAGTGCAGCCCGGATAGCAGAGCACACGTCACAATGGAGAGGCACAGTTTTCTGACTTCCGGTATCTTTTCCGCATGTTTTTTCACTAAAGACATTATAGAGCCGGCATAGGGTAAGGTCAAAGCCTTTTTCCGATAAAAAAAAGGGCGGTCATAAGGACCGCCCCTCTCTGCACCTGTTATCTGTTTACTTCTTATGGCACTTAGCACAGTTTGCAGCGTCGCTGGTCTTGAATGCCTTGGTGCCGTTATGGCACTCGCCGCAGAGCTTGCCGGCATTCAATTCTGCCATGGTGATCTTTGCTGTGCCCTTTTTCATCTGGAAGATCTTGGTATGACAGTCATTGCATTTCAGACCTTTGTCTGCATGAGCCTTGCCGTCAAACACGACTTTGCCTGCGCTGCCACCCGAGAAATCTACCGTCTTTCCGGGAGGCACCGCCAGAGCGCTGCCTACGAATGCCACGATCACCAGAACTACCACTGCCAGTACGGTCTTCTTCATCTTCACTTCCTCCTTAATTGTTGATTTGGTTGAAACAACCATTCTTATTTCTCTTTCTAGCTGGCTATAGCATAGCACAGTAATTGTGAATCAGCAGAGAAAGAAGTGTGAAGAATTATGAAGAATGAAGATGTATATAGTCGCTATTTCGGCAGGGTGATCACGAAAGAAGCCCCTTTGCCGGGTTCGCTGTGTACTGTGATAGTACCGCCATGGGCAAGGACCAATTCTCTGGTGATGGCGAGACCGAGGCCAAGGCCACCCCTGCCCGTCTTGAAGAAGCGCTCGAAGATAAACGGCAGGTCTTTGGGCCGTATTCCCTGGCCGGTATCAGCCACCTCCAGGACAATGCTGCCTGCGGACTCCCGTACCCTCACGGCGACCCTGCCGCCGTCATCTGTAGCCTTGAGTGCGTTGTTCAGCAGGTTTATCACGACCTGACTCAACCGGTCAGGGTCAGCGTGCAGGGTGATCTTTTCGTCGCATTCGAGATCAAGACTGACACCCTTGTCCATGAACATCTTCCCGTATCGTGAGGTAATATTCATGAGGAACTGCCGGAGTCCGATCACCTGCTTTGCAAGGTCGAGGCTGCTCGCCTCTGCCAGGGAGAGCTCCTCAAGACCCTCAATAATGGTCTTGAACCTGCCGATCTCGGCATGAAGTGACTGGATATGCTCCTGGTCGAGAGGGATGAGACCATCCATCATGCCTTCAAGCTCTCCCCGGATAGCGCTCACCGGAGTCCTGAGCTCATGCGCAATGTTTGATGTCATTTTTTTTCTCAGCGATTCCTGAAGCTCAAGTGCATGCGCCATCCGGTTGAACGCTGCAGAGAGCCGGCCTATCTCGTCGCCGCCCGATATCGTGACCCTTTTGCTGAAGTCGCCTTCCGATATACCGGTGACCGCCCGGGTGAGTTCCTCGACTGGGTTCGTCAGCCTTTTTGAGATGATAATGCTGAGCAACACGGTAAGTCCTCCCATCCCGAGAAGAGAGAAGAGGAGCAACCTGTTCGATCTCCGGATAAAAAAGAGTTCCTTCTGGCTACTCATGAATCTGAGATCGACCCTCCCGATTTCTTTCCCTCCGAGGAAAAGCGCATAGGGCTGAAAGTCGGCAGAGTCATTCCTATACCTTAGCGCTGAGATCGCCACGATTCTCTTCCTTACCAGTGGAGTCAGCGTATTGACGGCACCTTCCGTATCTATGACGAACGAGCCGTGCGTATCGCTGAGCCTCATTTCGAATCCAAGCATCAGTGCCCATACCGTATTTTCGATGATCTCGGGATTTGCCCATACACCGTATTTCTCATATGTGCTTTCGAGCGAGGTGGTTATCCACGAGGCCCGGTCCTCAACCTGACCCTCCAGGAAGCCCCTGAAATCTCTTACCATAAGCTCCCGTACCACAAAGGCAGAAGAGAGTGCAATGGCCGAGACAGAAAGCAGGATAAGCAAGACCCTGAACCATAGCCGCTTAAGCATCCTTCTTCCCGGAGAATCGATACCCTACGCCGTAAATGGTAAGGATCAGCGCCGGGTTCTTGGGGTCATCCTCGATCTTGTGCCTGATGTTCTTGATATGGGCATCGATGCTCCGCTCATATCCTTCGAATTGATACCCGAGCGCACGGTCGACCAGTTCCTCACGTGTCATTACCCTGCCGGGAGCCGACGCCAGGCTGAAAAGCACCTTGAATTCCGTCGGCGTTATATCGACGGAATGGCCATGTTTCATCACCCGGTAGCTATGGCCGTCGACAACCAGTGCCCCCTCGTTGAAGCTCATGGGCACCGCTGATCCCAGATCGGCCTTCTGCACCCTTTTCAGGAGAGCTTTCACCCGATAAACCAGCTCACGGGGGCTGAATGGCTTGACCACATAATCGTCCGCGCCGAGAGCAAAGCCTGCCACACGCTCTTCTTCGGATGACTTCGAAGTGAGCATGATGATCGGGATATCAGCGGACTCCTTGATCTCCTGACAGACCTCTTCGCCTGTGGTATCGGGAAGCATCAGGTCCAGAATAACAAGGAGCGGACGCTCCTTCATAACAGCGGCAACCGCATCCCCGCCCTTATCAAAGTGCATGACCCGGTACCCTGCCTCTTCGAGATAGACCTTTACCACCTTGGCGATTTTTCTGTCATCCTCAACAACGAAGACCGGCGGCATAACCTCTCCTTACGCGCAATGCTCTGCTTTTCATCACCTCATTATACTGCATAACCGCGCAACCCCACCATGCATTGATATCAAGCAATTGCCTTGCCTTCGATAAGGTGCTATTCTGAGCTTATCCATGTATAAAAAAATCCTTGCAGCGGTAAACGGGCACCTGAATTCTGAGATCGCGGCCAGATATGCACTTGCGCTCGCCAAACATCTCGCCGCAAAGCTCTACATCTGTTTCGTCGCGCAGAAAGACATGTCCCAGGGGGACCGCCGGGCTGCAGAGGACGCCATGAAGCGGCTGTTCCATGAGGCGCTGGAGATGCGTGTCCGGGCAGAGTGCATAGCCGAAATAGGTGATCCCGTCACCAGGATCGGCAGGGTCGTCAGGCATGAAGGGATCGGACTTGCCGTTGTCTCGACGCGCCGCGAGGACATTGAAAAACGTTTCTTCACGGGCACAACCGCGCGAAGCCTCTCCCTGAAACTTCCGTGCTCTGTCGCACTGGTACGGATCGTCCATTCAGGAAGAGTGCACCCCAAGAAGATCCTCGTTCCGCTCAAGGCAAGGATCAGCCATGTATCAGAATATGCCTATTTCACCGCAACCATGGCGCGCACCTTCGGGTCAAAGGTCTTCATCTTTCACGCCCCGAAAAAAGTAACGCGTTTCTTCCAGGGAGAGATACATCTTCCTCCTCAGGATAGGGAACAGCTGCTGCCGCAGGACATCACCCGGTTCATGGCGCAACTCGAAAAACAGGGGGTCGAGCATGAAAGCAAGCTCATGCCGGGAGGAACCGGAAAGAGCATAACCATTGAGGCCTTTGCAAAGCGACATGACCTCATCATCATGGGGGCGAGCAAGAGAAACCTGTTTTCCTCACTTCTGCGGGGGAACCCCGTTGAATATGTCCTCAGGGAAACGCCTTGCGATCTTCTCCTGTTGACACCGCGACATGAAGATTAACAGTCTTTCCCGCGATGATGCTCTGCGGGCGCTGAGCAGTTCGGAAAACGGCCTTACCCAAGCCGAGGCTGCAAAGAGACTGGGGGAAAACGGTTTCAATGAGATCAGAGAAACGTACCGGCCAAACTTTGCAGTTCGGTTTCTGAAGCAGTTCACCCATTTCCTTGCGCTGCTTTTATGGGTCGGCGCAGGTCTTTCATTCCTTTCAGCCTATCTCCACCCGGGCGAGGGCATGTTAACGCTCGGTTTTGCGATCATCGGTGTCATCGTTATCAATGCGGTCTTTACGTTCTTTCAGGAATATCGGGCTGAGAAGGCTTTCGCAGAGCTTAAGAAACTTCTGCCTTTCAATGTTACGGTAATGAGGGAAGGCCGTGAAGCGAAGATCCCCGCGCTGGAACTCGTACCCGGCGATATCATCCTTCTTGCCGAAGGAGAACGGATACCCGCCGATGCCCGGGTCACAGAGACGCATTTCCTGAAGATCAACAATGCCGCTCTTACCGGCGAATCGGAAGCTCTGCTCAGGGAAGCCGGTCCTGCTCAGGGCGAACTTCTTGGGAGTGCAAACATTGTCTTTGCGGGTACGACCGTTCTGAGCGGCTCAGGCAGGGCCCTTGTTTTTGCGACAGGGATGAGCACGGAATTCGGGCGCATAGCGCACCTTACCAGCGCTGTTGAATCGGGTCTCAGTCCGCTCCAGAAAGAGATTGTAAAGGTAACGCGGCTTATTGCTGTCCTTGCAACAGCCATGGGTGTTGCATTCTTTATGATAGGACACCTCATCGGCAGGGAATTTTGGGGAAATTTCATCTTTGCCATAGGCATCATTATCGCAAATGTCCCTGAAGGGCTGCTTCCCACGGTTACCCTGTCCCTGGCTATGGGAAGTCAGAGAATGGCAAAACGAAAGGCTCTGATCAAGTCACTCACATCGGTTGAAACCCTTGGCGCCGTATCTGTCATCTGCACGGACAAGACCGGGACACTCACCCGGAACAGCATGACCGCACAAAAGATATGGTCTGACGGGCGAATAACGGACGCCCGTGATTTCCATGCTTCAAAAGGCGATTTGCTTATGCAGACCGCCCTGTTCTGCACTCATGCCAGATACAGCGAAGGCCGCTATACGGGAGATCCCACGGAAACTGCGCTTCTGGAACTCGCCCGGAAGAATATCGGAGATCTTGATGCAGCGTTCATTGCTGAGATACCCTTTAGCCCTGACCGAAAACGCATGACGACCATTCACCGGTTTCAGGGTGACCTCGTCCTCTTTACCAAAGGCGCCATGGAAAACGTCATGCCGCTGTGCAGCAGGTATCTTACCCATGGCGTTGAGCAGGAGATAGATGATACGTTCAGGCTGCAGGCGACGCAAGCCTGTCATCATCTCATGGATGCGGGACTTCGCGTGCTGGCCTTCGCCTATAAAACGGCAGTGCGCTATGATCCGGCTTCCCTGATCGAACCAAACAAGCAAAGCTCCCGCGCATCAGTGGGGGTATCGCTGGAGAACGACCTTGTCTTTGCCGGCCTTATCGGGATGGAAGATCCTCCCCGGCCGGAGGTCCCGGAAGCCATACGCAAATGCCACGATGCCGGCATTAAGGTGGTCATGATTACGGGCGACGGGAGCAGGACGGCCGTAGCTATAGCACGTGAGATCGGGCTGATACAGGGAGATCCCATTGTCATCGAGGGTCATGAGTTCAACATGCTCTCGGACAGGGAGCTGAAGAAGCAGCTTGCCGGCAGGGAGGTAATCTTCGCGCGCATGACTCCCAAGCATAAGATGCGGGTGGTCAGTGCTCTGCAGGAGAACAGTGAACGGGTCGCCGTAACCGGTGACGGCGTCAACGATGCTCCGGCATTGAAAAAGGCCGATATCGGCATTGCCATGGGGATTTCCGGCACGGATGTTGCCAAAGAGGCCGCGGACGTGATTCTCCTTGATGACAATTTTGCCACGATTGTGAACGCTGTCGAGGAGGGCAGGGCTGTCTACGAGAACATCCGGAAGTTCATCAGTTATATCTTTTCTTCCAATATTCCGGAGATCGTTCCCTACATCGCTTATGCCCTGCTGAAGATCCCTCTTCCGCTCACAGTAATGCAGATACTCGCTGTTGACCTCGGCACGGACATGCTCCCGGCACTGGCACTCGGAGCGGAAAAACCGACACCAGACCTCATGAAGCAGCCGCCCAGAAAGCCGGATGAACGGCTGCTGAACTTCGGTCTCCTGGGCCGCGCATATCTCTTCCTCGGCCCGATCGAGGCTGCCGCAGCGATGTTCGGATTTTTTTATGTGCTCTCCACCGGCGGGTGGCAGTGGGGAAGCGAAATGCCGGCAAACAGCGTGCTCTACCTGCAGGCAACAACGTCCTGCCTGACCGCTATCATCATAACCCAGACAGCGAACATCTTTGCCTGCAGGTCGTTCCGTGAGTCTGCCTTCCGCATCGGTCTATTCTCGAACAGGCTCATATTCATCGGCATTGCCGTTGAGGTGCTGCTTCAGCTTTTTATCGTCTATCATCCATGGGGAAACAGGATATTCTCTACCTATGCGATTGCGCCCGGCATATGGCTGGTGCTCGCTCCGTTTGCTCTTTTCCTTTTCTGTGCTGAGGAAGCGAGGAAAGCGGTCGTCCGCTCGATATAAGGCGGCTGTTCGTCCCGGCTTCACCGCAGGATATCGCACGCTCCGAGCCTTTTGCCCCACTCCTGCAGACGAACGTATCAGTCGAAGAACTCAAGAGAGGAGCGACTTCGGCCGTACCAGCTTGTTTACTTTTCTGATAAGATCTATGCCGTCAAAGGGCTTGCGGAGAAAGTCATCAAGAAGAATGTCCTGCCGCACAAAATCCTCCATCTGGTATCCGGACATAACGATCACCTTCACTGAAGGCTTGATCGCTTTGAAGTTCTTGATCAGGTCCCTGCCGTCTATCACCGGCATGAAGATATCGGAGATCACCAGCGCTATCTCGTCGGACCGTTCCTTGAATAGCTGAAGCGCACGGACAGCATCTCCTTCGGATATTACCGAATAGCCGAACGACTGGACGGTATCGCTAACAAATTTCAGCGTGTCGCTCTCATCTTCGACGATAAGCACTGTTCCTGTCGACGGCTGCGGACTTGCCGGCAAGGCAGGTTGCACAGGTTGCCATCCCGGGACAGAAGGAATATAGACCTGGAACGTGGTCCACTTCCCCACCTGGCTGGCTACCGTGACCGCCCCCTTATGGTCTTTGACAATACCGTAAACCATCGCAAGCCCGAGTCCGGTTCCTTTTCCCTGTTCTTTTGTCGTAAAAAAAGGATCGAAGATCTTATTTTGAATAGCGGCAGCGATACCGGTACCCGAATCAGTGACACTGAGGATCACGTAGGGTCCTATCGCAAGGAGCGGATGTATCTGCGAAGCCTCGCGCCCGAACGTTTTAGCTGCAGTTTTCACTTGGACCGTACCACCCTCAGGCATGGCATCCGCTGCATTTACCATCAGGTTCATGATCACCTGTTCCATCTGGTTGGCATCGCCGACAAGATGCGGTATAGTATCATCAAGCTCAAGTCGTGCCTCAACGTTTCTATGAGACAGGCTCTTGCTCATGAGCTCCGCGGTATCGCGCACCACAGAATTCAGATCAATCGGCTGGAAATCAAGCGAACCTTTCCGAGCGAACTTGAGGAGCTTGGCAATCATCTGGCCGGCCCTTCGCGCTGATGACTCTATGACGTTAAGGTGTCTCCTCGCATCGGCATCAAGCCGGTCATTATCGGTCAGCAGTTCTATGTGACCGACGATTGCAGAGAGGATGTTGTTGAAGTCATGCGCCAGTCCTCCGGCAAGCATACCGATGGACTCCATCTTCTGTGACTGGAAAAGCTGCTCCTGCAGCCGTTTTTTGTCTGAGATATCACGGTGAAAAGCCTGAATATAATCAGTTCCGTCAATATGAAGGCCCTTGGCACTGATTTCGAGCAGGATAGTCTCTCCGTCCTTGCGGTAATGCTTTGCTTCATAGATCACGGACTCCCCGTCCAGGAGTCTCCTGATGCGGCCCTGCTTCTCCGGTTCACTTTTATCGGCATCCAGCACCCTGATATTCGTCCCGATAAGCGATTCCATGGGGAACCCATGCATTTCGCAGAATTTCCGGTTCACATTGACGATAATACCGTTGCTGTCGTAGACGGCAACGCCGTCACTCGCATTGTCAAAGAGTCCGCGGTACTTCTGCTCCGAGACTGCCAACTCTTTCGTGCGCTGCTCGACCAAATCCTCAAGCTGGGTAGAATACATTTTCAACTGCTCTTTCTCCTGCGAGAGATCGTATTCAAGGGAAAGATTTCTCTGCATCAGCTTGTCATTATAATGTCTCCAAAGAACTGAAGTAACTGCTGTCGCTAAGAGAAAAACATTATTATTAATAAACAACCGAACATTGGTTATATTATCAAAGAGAAGAATAGGGACAAAATAGATGCTATAGACCAACAACGCAAAAATCACCGTTCGCATCAGAGAAAAGAAAGGTACGAAACCGAGCGAATAGATAAAAATGATGAAATAACCTGCATAATAAATCGACTGATGACCTCCGAAGGACATAATCATAGCACTTACCATAGCAGATACCGTAATAGTTACAAGACTGAAAATGGTGTATTGAAAAAAGAGATTCTTCTTGTTGTTATATATTTGCAACAGAAGAAGAAAAGCAATGATTGAAGCACAAATGATTCTATATATAAAAAACTGATGAAAGCGTTCAGGCGCTACTAGATAATCCAGTGCGCTCAGGCTGAGGGTAACAACTATGCCCGCTGCCGACGCTACGTTCCCCCAGTAACTCATCATTTTGAGAAGTTCGCTTTTGATATAATCGTTTTTATTCATACCCGGTTAATTATAAAATAGATTTTATTGTTGCGCAAATGTCTTCACCGAGCGGCGTGCTATGGCATCGCATGAGTAAAAGACACTGTGAATCCCCACTCCCTGCCCTGTCCAATGATCGGTAAAAGATATTCCTTTAATAATTAACGGTCTTTTTAGGTCGGCATTTGCAATTTGGTGTAACAAACTTGTCCACCATATGCTGTCACCTTATGAATGAACAACCCCGAAGCAGAGTTCTCGAGGCATCTATCTATTTGAATAGTTTGAATAGTTCTAACTGCCCAAGATCCTCTTGCGGTTTCCCCAACTTTCCCTACGTAATATTCGTCTGTCCAAAACTCCGACTCCACACTTCCTCTTTCACTGCCAGCACCCTCTGAAATATCTCCTTCACCGTGCTCCTCTTGCATATCCCTACTACATGGCTAATCGCTATCTTCAGATGAACCGAACATAAAAGATGTATGTGATTCTTGTTGCATCAAATCTATCCTTAACCACTTGCAAGCCTTCATCTCATGGATTCTGGAGTTGAGTTACCAGGTCCACGGCCTGACGGACCGTAGTTATATTGGGGACATCTTCATCGCGAACTGATATCTTGAACTTCTTCTCGATCGCTACCGTAATCTCTATGGCCTTGATTGAATCGATCTCAAGGTCGTCAAAAAAATTCTTGTCCGGCGTGATCTCTTCCGGCTCATATCCCGATATCTCAGATATTATCGCAATAATCCCTTGTTCCACATTTTCCGACACGTACTTCTCCCTCTGTTTCTTAATTACTACACGTATTTCTTGACGATCAGACAGGCATTATTGCCGCCGAATGCATAAGAATTATTCATGGCAATACGAACTGCAACTTTCCGGGCAATGTTCGGTACACAATCAATGCTGCAGTCAGGGTCAGGCGTTTCATAATTTATCGTCGGTGGAATGATATCATCCCTGACAACAAGAGCGCAAGCAATGGCCTCCAACGCAGATGCTGCACCCATGGCATGGCCGAGCATTGATTTTATTGAACTTGTCGGAATCACTGCAGATCGCTCGCCAAACACCTCGCGCAGGGCAGCGCACTCGTTGCGGTCGTTTGTCGGCGTCCCCGTACCGTGTGCACTGATGTAATCGACGTCGCCTGTTGAAATGCCTGCTTCCCGAAGCGCTTTTTTCATGCAACGGGCGATGCCTTCAACTGTTGATGACGTCATATGGAAGGCGTCGCAGCTCAGGCCGTATCCAAGGACCTCGCCATAGACATTTGCCTCACGCTCAAGAGCATGGTCGAGGGACTCCATTATCAGGCACCCCGCGGCCTCTGCCACCATCATTCCTTTCCTCTGTCTGTCAAAGGGCTGGCATTTTTCCGGAGCAACGGCCTTGAATTGGTTAAAGCCGGTAAAGGCTACCTTTGAAAAAGCATCGGAGGCACCTGCTACAACCAGATCAAACCTGCCCAGTCTGATCTGGTCAAATCCATACCCAATGGCATAATTGCCGGCTGAACAGGCAGTGGAGAAGATCATGGCGCCTCCGGGAAGACCGAACTCGCCAGCGATTGCAGATGACATTGCATGTGTGGCCGCCTGGATGAGCAGCTCGCGATCAGGTGTTGCATTCCTTATGACCATCAACTCATTGATATCTTCTATGGCCTGGACTGCGCCAAGGTTCGTTCCGAAGGAAATGCCGGTCATTTCTTTTTTCAGAAGGCCTGCAGAAACCCCTGCATCCTGCACAGCCATTCTCGCAGCGACCAGTGCCATCTGGGTAGCCCTGTTCATGCTCCGCATCTCGTGCTCGGTAAAGTGTTCCTCAGGTCTGAATTTCTTTGCCTCACCGCCGTTATGGGTGAATTGATCAGATGTATCTAACGAGGTTACCGGGCTGATACCTGACATGCCGTTCAGGAGGTTTTGCCAAAACTCCTTCCAGCCCATCCCTAGCGATGAAATGACGCCGAGGCCGGTAATGACGACTCGCTTACTCATGCTGTATGCTGAACACCAGGTCGGCCTCTGAGACTTTTGTTTCACCGACCGTTGCTTCTGCCTTAACATATGCACCTTGCGGCAGTGACCGGACATTTTCAACCGTTATTATCAACTGGTCTCCCGGAACTACAGGATGGAGGAAGCGGGCCTTGACTGAACCAAAATAGTAAAGAGGTTTTTTCCCTTCCTGCTGTTCATCCCGGGCTGTTGCAAAGAGGATGATTGCCGTCTGGGCCATCGCCTCAATGATGGCCGCGCCCGGCATTATTGCCTTCTCGGGGAAATGGCCGAGGAAAAAGATATCATTCCCCGAGATATTCTTGATCCCCACAGCCCTCTTGCCGGGCTCTAGCTCTGTAACCCTGTCGAGCATGATGAACGGAAACCGCTGAGGCAGAAATTTCTTTATGGATTCAAAATCAAGAAGCATTATTTCCCCTCCTCATATTGCCCGAGAATGACCGCAGAATTCTGTCCGTAAGGATCGGACGCTGTTACCAGGACTTTCCGTATATGTTTTTCCCTCGCTTTGTTTACGACATAATCGAGATCGCATTCAGGGTCTTTTACCTGATAATTGACTGTGGGGGGAATAATGCCATCCTTAATCGCGCCGACTGCGGAGGCAAGCGACATACTTCCCGAAGCAGAAAAACTCTCGCCGATCATGGATTTGATGGAACTGACCGGTATCTTTCTGCTTTCCTCTTGAAAGACGCGCTTGATGACCTTTGTTTCTGTCAGGTCAAGCTCTCGTGATGAGTTTGCGCAAGATGAAATGTAGTCTATTTCATCGAGAGCACA
Source organism: Nitrospirota bacterium (assembly GCA_003252075.1). GTDB lineage: Bacteria > Nitrospirota > Thermodesulfovibrionia > Thermodesulfovibrionales > UBA6898 > UBA6898. The sequence goes on along the minus strand of QKDO01000078.1, from coordinate 143 downwards.
TCCTGCGTCAGCCATGGCAGCAGTGACAGCCCTGAGCAATCCATCGCCTTCTCCCCCGGATCGATCAAAGGAACTTCCGTATCCCAGAACAACAGCAAGGATATCAGCCCCCCTCTTCCTCGCGGCATGCATGTCCTCAAGCA
>QKDO01000048.1 GCA_003252075.1 Nitrospirota bacterium | reverse complement strand
AAAAAAAGCGGCAGCGTAATATACTCGGAATCATTCCCCGAGAAGTTTTTCCAATGCAGCTGACCAAACCCGGTAGCCGGCATCGCTGACATGTACGCCGTCATCGAGAAGATATGCAGGAAACGGCCCGCCCTTCTCGTCAAGAAACACCGCATGCAGATCAAGGAAAAAAGATCCCTCCTGTGCTGCCATATCCCTGAGCTGTGCGTTCATTTTCCTGATATCTTCGTTTGCGATATAGGGAAAAAGCACCGGCAGAAGACTCTGGACGTATATCGCAGCAGAAGGATATGAGGAAGAGATTGCCCGGATGATCTCCCGATAATCGACAAGGAAGTGGTCGTCTCCCATGGCAAGGTTATTGATACCACTCATGATAAAGACCTTGTCCGGGGGCTGTATCTGCGCGAAGATGCGCTTCAGCCTGCCCCTGAGTCCGCCGACGGTCTCCCCGGCCATGCCGAGGTTATATACCGCATGACCCGGAAACCTTTTCTCCCAGTCAAAGTATTCGATCAGCGAATCACCGATGAAAAGTAGTCTCGCCATTCAGTGCTCTCCCGCCACATCTATTTCTGAGACCCGTGTCAAAATTGTTTTTTAGCTGTACGGATCATAGCCCTGAGGTTTATCAGCACCGTGATAATAACCGCACTAATCCGGCCTAACCTCAGCGCAGGATATGTAAAAAGCAGTATCCTCCGAATAAGCGAGACACTTCCTCTCTCTATCCGTACCACTTTTCCCAGAATCTGTTCAGCTCTGACCGGGTCATCAGGACTGAAGAAGGAATCCCCCCGGGTCTGATAGTATTTCATGCCATTTTTTTCACGGATCCTAACAAGCCGATGGCATATCATCTTGTCATCTCCCTTGAACACAATGAAGTCTCCGACATGAAGGTTTTTCTCCGGGCTGATCGTGACCTTGTCACCGGTGCTGATCAGCGGGTACATCGAGGAGCCACGGGCGCTGATGCGGATATTTGTCCCACTCACCAGAAGATCTTCAGATATGTCTTTGAATTTGGTCAAGGTTGTAATATTATATCTCACAGCCAAACTCAGCAAGTGTTCGACTCTCGTAACATTTCTGACTCTTATAATTTTTCATTTCTACAGATAAAAATGATGTCATATCCTATGAACGCGCCTAGTGTTCCATGCCAATAACCTTGCCAGTTAGCAATTTTTTTAAGAAAGGAGAAGCGCGGCAAAGGCCATCTTTTCGTGCTCAAAAGTGACGTTACGGCAAATCCCGCGTTTTGCAGCACATGTACTTCATTTCTAACCCAGAAAACATCATTGCAGATGATATCTTTACTTTGCGCAGGAAATGGCTTTCTGGGGAAGCGCATGTTTTTTATATCCCCCAGCAATGCATGAATATTCAGTGACCAGTAGTTCCAGAGCGTAAAGGCAAACAGCCCTCCATGTTTAAGCACCCTTGAGCATTCGCTAAAACCCTTTTCCAGATCGATATATCGGAATGAATGGTAACCGCCGATTACGGTGTCGAAATGGTTGTCGGGAAAGGGAAGATATTCTCCGACCCCCCGGACGAGCTCATGAACTCCTTTGCGGTAGCCTTGTTCAAGTAGTTTTCGAGAGGGATCGATACCGGCATAATCACATCCCCTCTTGCTGACTTCATAGTGCAACCTTGCCGTACCACAACCGACTTCCAGTACCTTGCCTTTAACTCTGTTCAGTAATGGTCCGTCAATAGCAGAAAGCCGGTCTTTTGGTGTATTGTCGATGTATAGGTCATAGACATAGTTTATATCTTCCCAGCCTGACACAGAATTATATATATCCCGTCGTAGGTGTGAAGGCAGCATATCCGGAATGTTCTCAATAACTTTATAAGAAACTTCGCAACGAGGACATCTCAAACAGGGAGTTTGCTGCATCAATTTGCCATGGCATACAGAACATCTGAGAAGATTAAGCATATTCCTCGTCTGTCTTTACCTTGTGCTATTCAAGAGAGCAAGACCGTTTTCAGATTCTGTGAGTCGATATGATCTTTTCGAAAATAAAAAACCTTTTTTTATTATACAGATGGTTGGTTCCTACTACCACTGTAATGGCATGACCCGTCCCGGCTTTTCTCAAAACAATTTATTGAGGAGGTCATAAGTAAAACCTTACCCTTGGACATTACGCACCTGAAGCAGGCGCCTTAAGCGAGCCGAGCGGGGCCTGCACCCGCTTGTAAGAGATCGCGGGTATCCGTCTGAAAACAAAGAAAGCTTCCGGACAAACCGGAATGACAGCCTTAGATGCTGAGGTGTCCTTACCCGTGACCGCATGAGCAAATGCCGGACACTCTTACTATTATGTAGTACAAAAAAGGCAATGACTCGCCTCAGAGTACATTTTTGTGTTAGATTAAAAATAATAACGTGCATCTTAAGTCTGAAGCGGTTCTTGGCTGACTGCTCCAAGGCAAAAAATATCGAGAGAAAAGAATTATCATGGTCAAAGCAGCCATAATTTGCAAACATATTGATTAGTTAACCCATTTCTTGTTATTAAGTGATGACAGACACGAGGAGGCAAGCCATGAAGAAAGAGTATGAGAAGCCTGAGGTCAAGAAGGTGCAGCTTAAGCCCGAAGAAGTTTTGACTATGTGTGCTAAGCAGAAGCCCGGCACATGTCAAACAGGACGCAATAAAAGTTAACATGTCAGGGGCATTTTTTGAGCTGTATTCAAAGATATAATTTTGCAGCGCTGACACTTGCAATTACATCACATAAAAATTATCCTTCAACAGAAGCATACTCATCTTTTATTGCATTACAGAGTTCCGAGAACGATACATTCATGATAAATGTAGTTTGTGATAAATCATCTTTTACGCCTGGTGCTCATAACCTTTCAACATTTGATTCCGGCGGCACATGGAAACTTTACAAAAAGACTGATCATGAGTCGTTCATTGTCTCCGGCAGTCGCACATTCTTTTTTAATGAAACAGACGGCACGGGAACTATTCTTATTGAAAATCTGGAAGAAAACGTAGCAACAATTCGCGGTCTCCTCTTTCCATTTGATGAATTGCTCTATGTAACTTTACTCACGAAATTCTCAGGAATTATTGCCCATGCCTGCGGGATTATTGACCATGACAAGGGGGCCGTTTTTGTCGGAGCTTCAGGAAATGGCAAGAGTACCATGGCCAAGCTGTGGATTAACGAGCCGAATTGTACCATACTCAATGATGACAGGATTATCCTAAGAGAGATCGATAAGGATTTTTATGCATACGGCACTCCATGGCATGGCGAGGTGCCTCTATGCAATCAGGGCAAGATCCCCCTCCAGCGCCTGTTTTTCCTGCAGCATGCAGATAAAAACTATACAAGACGGATCTCCCCGGCCGATGCTGTAACCCGTCTTATTGTGAGGTCATTCCCTGCAATTTGGGATCAGAAAGGCATGAATGCTAATCTTGAATTTATGGCGAGGCTGACTGAAACAATTCCCTGCTATGAGCTCGGGTTCGTTCCTGACAAGAGCGCTGTCAGTTTCTTGAGGGAATTCTCCGGAATATAATCTTCTGTTGCGCTGATATCTGTTGGGCGCTTCTCTGTGTTATGTCGCAGTCATACTCAGATGCTCTTTTCTCAGGCGTGCAACACTGCATAAATAGTCTACCGGACCCTCCTCATTTCCCTGTTCAAGCAGGGACCACCCAGGACACTGTCCGCAGAGATTGATCAGGTTGCAAGACTTGCACGGTGAGCCGGATGGGTATGTCGTAGTTTCTATCATCCTGCCCATGTCTTCCCAAATTTCATGAAAATTCTTCTCTTTCAGATTCACTGCCTTATTTTTCACTATCATGCACGGACTAAGATTGCCATAAGGGTCTATATTGAATGAGCTCTCACCCCCCCGGCAGGTATAAATCAGTCCCGATTCGTTTCTGGGAGGAGACTGGAGCAATAACCGGGACCATTCTTTCTTTTCTTCACCAGAAAGCAGGTCTGCCTTTACAATTTCTTCTGGTGAAAGTCGAAAATCAGCAGGGGTTCTGTCCAGATCAAGCCGACAATTGATCAAGGGATCAGGCCTCAAAGAAAGGCCGAGAGAAGCAGCAAGTGCCTTCATCTCCCGCAATTCATGGGCATTCATGGTTATAAGGCAAGTCTTGAGTTGCAATGACACGTTACGCTCGACAAGGAGATCAATGCCCTTCATGCAGTGTTTGTAAGCCCCTCCACACCGTGCAACTTTCTCATAGGTTGCCTCGGTTGCGCCATAGATGGTTATCTCAACAGAAAATGGCCTCCATTCAGCAAGGAAATCAGCCAGCCCCTCATGAATAAGGGTGCCATTGGTAAAGAGCGTCACCAGCAACCCTTTTTTCTTGGCATAAAGATATATCTCTCTGAAATCTTCCCTGAGCAGTATCTCGCCGCCCGTCAAAAGCAGCCAGAGACAACCTGCAGCAACGATCGTGTCAATAATCCCGAAAAGTTCACGCGTTGTCAGCTCTCTTGATTTTTCCTGAAGATCGCCTGCCGGCTGGTTGCAGTAACACTGAACACAGCGGTTATTACATCGGTAGGTAAGCTCAATGCTGCCTGACACCGGAATCCGTTTGCCGGCTAATTTCTGCTCAAATGCCGCGTGCCAGGCACTGTATCCCAGTTCAGGAATTGAAATGCAGCCCATAATTAAGCGACCATTGCAACAGTTGAGAGCACTGCAAGTTCGGCAAGCAGAGCGTCGAGGTCTGCCACTGCAGTTTCCGGTGTTACCTCATATTCAGAACAGATAATATCCCTGATGTCACCGACCGTTCGGGTACCGTCGATCAGTTCCCATATTCTCGCACCAACTTCATTGAGGGTGTAAATGTAGTCAAGTTCAGCGGCATTACTCTTGATCGGCACGAGGATGTATTCGCTCTCGATCTTCCTGAACACGACATTCTCAGATTTTTTAAGCACGGCGGCCATTGAAATACTCACATCTAAAGGTAAGTCATCTCCTAAAAAAAAAGCAACTTCAGTCAAGGAGACCAAAAAGGCGGGTGTCTGCCCGGCAATGGTTTGTGCTAAGCTAAAAGAAAATGGATAACGGGAAAACAAAAATAAAACAGCTGGTCGTGAAGAGCTATGCTGACGTTGCAAGGGGCAGGCTTTCCTTTCTCGCCCCGTCAAGCTGCTGTGCGCCGGAGGCGGACAGCGTCAGCCTGCTTGAGACCGGCAGAAGGCTGGGGTATTCGGACGAAGAACTGAAGATCGGGCTTGGCGAGGCGAACCTCGGTCTCGGCTGCGGCAATCCCCAGGCAATAGCTGATCTCAAGAAGGGTGAAACCGTCCTTGACCTCGGGAGTGGTGCAGGATTTGATGCCATACTCTGCTCCATGAAGGTGGGGAGCACCGGCCGGATCATCGGCATTGACATGACCCCCGCTATGGTGATGAAAGCAGAGGAGAACGCTGCAAGGCTCAATGTGAAAAATGTTGAATTCAGGCATGGAGAGATCGAACATCTCCCCCTTGCCGATAATTCCGTGGACGTGATCATATCCAACTGCGTGATCAATCTCTCTGCCGACAAGCAGGCCGTATTCCGTGATTCCTTCAGGGTCCTCAAGCCGGGCGGCAGACTGGCCATATCAGACATCCTGAAACGGGGTGAGTTCAGCAAGGAGATCCTTTCCAATGAACATGCTTACAGCGGCTGAATAACCGGCGCGGTTCCCGTGGAGGAACTCATGGATATTCTTACCAGGGCAGGCTTTCGCGATATCGTGATAACGGACAAACAGAACAGTGACGAAGTGATACGAAGCTGGAAATTCGGCGAGGGAGTTGAAAAGATGGTTGTATCGGCGTATATCCGGGCTATAAAGCCGCTCTGCTAATCCTCCCAGTGCTTCCTTCTCACCCCTGCAGCCTCAAGGATCTTGCCTGCCAGGCCGATGGTCTCTTCGATATGCCGGTCCACCGGGTGCCCGAAATTCTGCTGGTCGAACACCGGGATATGCACGGTAACGTCAGGCCGCATCTTCCGGTCATGGGAGTAACTGACGGTGTTCGAATCCTCTATGGCAGACTCGCACATATGTAGGGGGTCACAGGTATTGGAAAGCGCCTCAGCGACCTTCCTCACATCCTGCAGCACCTTTCTGAAATCGCGATCATCGGGAGAAGGCTTCCTGTCCGCCTGCGGAAACGTTCCGTAAAGATTGATCTGGTATCCTATCTGGAGGAGTTGGCCCTTTTTCGTTGTGTAATACGGCTCGGTATCATAGCAGATCCTGCGGCTGCGAATGGTTTCGGCAAGCTCCTCTTCTGACGAAAATAAGCCGGCAATGTTGAGCTTTGCATCCATGTTGCGGCAAAGCCTATCCCGCAGCCTTTTTCTTCCTGCCGTAATTAAGGACCAGGAAGTTATGAGTAAGTTCGATCTCCCCCATGGACTTTTTGAGGGCAGAAAAAAGCGGATTGAGCCTGAGGTACGGTTGAAGGGTCTCGGTCATATTTATCATGTGGGACCTGCAGTCAAGCACGATGTCGGCTGAGGGGTCTTCGAGAGACCTGCTGTAAGAGTAAAAGATCTCTAGAAAGATGTCCGAGATGAGGCAGAACTCGTTCAGCACGGTCTGGGAAACAGCCTCAGACTGCGTTACCTTCTTCTTCCTCAGCCTCCGGAGAAATTCGACAAGCTCAGCCTGTATATTTTTCAGCTGTTTGACCGTCGCAGCAAGGTCAGCAGGTTTTCTCTTGAGGATATTCTTGTAAACAAAGCTCTTCGAAATCTTTTTCCAGTGCTTTATATGATTTTTTTTCCAGTCAGCCATCCTCGCCCACATGGCAACAAGCCGCGGGTCGAAATCCTCCCGTTTTGCAAAATTGCTATAGACCTCGTAGGTGAGTTCATCAAGCTTTTTACCAATTTCAATGATTTCTTTTATTTCTTTCATGCGTTCGGGCATTGGGCATCGTACGCCACCGAGGGCTGGCTTTTTAAGATTACCACATTTCCTGCCAAAACATAAGAACTATTTTCAGGACATGTTTCTTTGCAGAAAGAAGGCAAAATAAACTACAATTACGCTAGTAAAAAATATCGTTTTATCGGCACGTTATGCATAATTTTCTGGCATGAAACATCTCAGAATCGGCATCCCCCGGGGTCTGCTGTTCTACAGCTGCGCTGAGTCCTGGAAGCGCTTTTTCCAAGACCTCGGCTGCGAGACCGTACCTTCTCCTGAAACGACGGCTGACATTCTGAAGGAGGGCATACGCCATACGGTCAGCGACCTCTGCCTTCCGGTGAAAACTTTTCTCGGCCACGTCGCTGTGCTGAAGGATTGTGTCGACCTTCTCTTCATCCCGCGGCATGTAAGCATGGAACAGGAAAGTTATTTGTGCCCGAAAATGATCGGTCTCCCTGATATGACAAGGGCCTGCTTTGCGAACCTTCCACTGGTCCTTGATCCTTTGTTCCATGTCAAGCAGTTCGGAGATAAAGCGATTGATGAGTTCACCCGGCCTGTTGCTGAAGCTCTCTCTCTCTCTCCTGCACGCGTAGCAGATGCCTACAGGGAACATATGGATCATCATACCGAGGTCCCGGCTGAACAGCGCCGCCGGTCTGAGCGTCTCCTGGCAGAAGACGCCGTCGTTCCGCGATCATCCGGGAAGTTGAACATCGGCATCATAGGCCGCCCCTACCTTCTCTTCGACAGATATCTTTCGAAGAACCTCTTCCATTTCAGCAGAAAACTTGGGGTCAACCCGCTGTCTCTCAGACCTGATGAAAGTGAGATACGGGAGGCTATGGCGGTCATACCTAAGTGGGTCTACTGGGACATGGGCAAGGAGGTCGTTGCTGCAGCGCATGTCTTCTTCAAGGACGACCGCGTCGACGGTGTCATCAATCTCTGCAGCGCTGCCTGCGGCCCGGACTCCTTTACCGGCGACCTTATCAGGAAGAGGCTGAACCAAAGGAACAAGCCCTACATGTCCCTGAGCCTCGATGAGCATACTTCCGATGTCGGCGTCCAGACACGACTGGAGGCATTCATCGACATGATCGCAAAGGTGACGGCATGAGGCTCACGGTCCCGCACATGGGGCTTCTTTCCACTGCCTACACCCGGGTGCTCAGACAGCACGGTGTTGACATGCAACCTCCTCCGGCGGCAACACTCAAGACCCTGAACCTCGGCGTAAAGCATTCTCCCGAATTCGCGTGCCTGCCTTTTAAAATAAACCTCGGCAACATGATCGAGGCTCTCGACAACGGTGCGAATGCCATCCTCATGCCCGGAGGGTACGGCCCCTGCAGATTCGGCTACTACGGCGTCATCCAGGAGCAGATCCTGCGTGAGCTGGGATACCGGTTCAGGATGTCCACCACGGACAACCCTGACAGGCTCTCTGATATGATCGACACGATCCGTGAGATCAGCAGGATCAGGAACCGGTTCGACGGATACCGCGTATTCTTCCTGATCCTGATGAGAATGGCAGCCCTTGACAGAGCGACAGCGCTCTACCACTATTACAAGCCCCGGGAGATCAACCGCGAAGATACCGACACGGTTCTGAGGCAGGCTGTCAGGCTCATCGACCTTGCCGACTCCTATCCCAGGCTCTTCAGGACCATGCCGGAAATAACAAGGATGTTCAGGGCCATACCTATTGATAAGGCCCTCAACCCTGTTACCGTCGGTGTGCTCGGCGAGATCTTTGTGGTGATCGAACCCTTTGCGAATCTCGCCATCGAGAAAAAACTCGGCGAGATGCGCGTTGAGGTCAGGCGCGGGGTCTGGCTCAGCGACTGGCTGAATGACCGCTTCCGGTTCAGACCGTTCCGGCGGAATCAGACCACATATGCAAAAAAGCTCGCCCGGGGCTACCTAAACTATCCTGCCGGAGGGGAGAGCATAGAGACCGTGGGCAAAACCCTGCTCTTCCAGAAAAAAGGCGTGGACGGCGTGGTTCATATCATGCCGTTCACCTGCATGCCGGAACTTGTTGCGTCGACCATCATCACCCGGATCAGCAAGGACAGGGACTACCCCGTGCTTTCCCTGACATTTGACGAGCATGTGTCCGAGGCGAATATAATAACCCGGCTTGAGGCGTTTGTTGACTTGCTGGAAAGGAGACGAGATGAAGGCATTTATCGGCATTGATGTCGGCTCGGTAACAACAAAGGTTGTCCTTATTGACCATGCTGGCACCGTCCTCTGGCACTCATACCGGAAAACACAGGGTCAACCCATCCGGGCGATTCAGTCTGCCTTCGGAGCCTTGCGAAGGGATATGGGAGATGTCGTAATACAGGGGGTCGGCACTACGGGGAGCGGCAGAAAGCTTGCTGACTATGTGGTCGGTGCTGACGTGGTGAAGAACGAGATCACTGCGCATGCCCTGTCGGCCATCCATCTCATCCCGAATGTCAGGACGATCGTCGAGATCGGCGGTCAGGACTCGAAGCTCATTCTGATCCGCAACCGCGTTGTTACGGATTTCTCGATGAATACGGTCTGCGCAGCGGGAACAGGGTCATTCCTCGAACATCAGGCTGTGCGTCTCGGCATCAGCGTTGAAGAACTCGGCAACCATGCCCTCGCTGCCTCCTCACCTGCCCGCGTTGCCGGCAGGTGCACGGTCTTTGCCGAGTCCGACATGATCCACAAGCAGCAGATGGGTCACAACCTTGAGGATATCGTGGCCGGGCTTTGCGACGCCCTGGTCAGGAACTACCTGAACAACCTAGCACGGGGAAAGGACATAAGCGCGCCGGTCATTTTTCAGGGAGGCGTGGCTGCGAATCCCGGCATCAAGGCGGCGTTCGAGCGTGAGCTCGGTCAGGAGTTCATCGTGCCGGTGCACTACCCGATCATGGGCGCTATCGGCGCTGCCCTCATCGCACGGACGACGAAGAAAACCCGCTTCCGGGGATGGCAGGTCGCGGAGCAGCAGCTTTCGACATCGAGCTTTTACTGCCCTGACTGCCCGAACAGCTGCGGCGTGATCGAGATCAATAATCGCGACGGCGTTATCGCCCGCTGGGGAGACTCTTGCGGCAAATGGGGAAATTTGGGGGAATAATTTCTTTCCGTTGCCGCTTAATCGCTCCGCATCGTTGATCAGGAACCTTTTCCAAGATAGTCCTGACGACTTTCATGCAGACTCGATACACAATAAAAAACTGAGAGAGAGACCGAGATCGTGGTACGTGCGGCGCAAGTCCTCGGAAAGAAACGGTAGTATTCGGTCTCCTGCAGCTTAAGTTCATACAGAGATAAGTCTTTTTATCCTAGTTGTACAGCAAGCATAGAGACCGAACCTCCATCGACTCCCTGCACAGGGAAACTGACATGGTCACTTGCTCTGCGAAGGCCAAGGATATAAAGAAGCGGCAGGAAGTGATCAGGCGTAGGTGCAGCGAGCTTGGCATCCAGCCCCAGCTTTTCATACGAGACAAGCTGATCATCTTCAACCCTGAGCATCAACTCTTTTGCCCGCTCTTCGAAACGCATGGCCCAGTCAAAAGGTTTTACCCCCTGCCTGCCCCATGCGTATGTGTGCAGGTTATGAACAATATTGCCGCTGCCGATGACAAGAATGCCTTCTTCACGCAGGGCCGCAAGCCGCTGTCCCATTTCGTAATGGTACGCCGGGGGCTGTCTTTCATCAATACTAAGCTGAACAATGGGGATATCCGCATCCGGAAAAACATGTATCAGCACTGCCCATGTGCCATGATCCAGCCCCCAGTTTTCATCAAGATCCACCCGTACCGGAGCTAGCAGGTTTCTGACATGCCAGGCAAGCGTCGGATTGCCAGGAGCGGGATAGTTTACTTCAAAAAGCTCCGTCGGGAAGCCGCCAAAATCATGAATGGTGGGTGGTGTTGCAGTAACTGTTACGGCACACTGCGGTATATACCAATGAGCGGATACGGCAAGAATCCCCTTGGGACGGGGGAGAGATCTTCCGATGGCAGCCCATCCCTCGGAATAGGAATTCTTAGATATGGCATTCATCGGATTGCCGTGTCCGAAGAAGATGACCGGCATGAGATCAATCATGAAAGTTCTCCTTTGTTAGGGGTTCTTATGTGCGCCATCGCAGAAAGGTGCTTTTTCGTTATCTGGCATGAGCACAAGGCTGCTCCTTTCCTTTCCGTGATTTTGAACTCAACCGGAATGAATTCTGTGCCGGTGTGTGAACCATCACAGAACGTATGTTTCTCGACTTTCCATAGCTGCACCAATCATAGGTGCCCGGTTCAAGGTCTAGGATCATCGGTGTCTCCTTCATAACGTTTCTCCTTTGACCGTCGTAAATGGTCTTGCCAAAGGCATGCGCCTAATAAATCAGGCCGTCACGGTAATCAAGGAACGCCTGCTCGATTTCCTCCTCGGTGTTCATCACAAACGGACCTCCTCTTGCGATCGGTTCGTTGTTCGGATGGGATGCGAGAAACAGGAATCCCGATGTGCCTGAAATGCCTTTCACTTCAACACGTGTGCCCGGCTGAAATTCCACCAGCTCCTTCTCACTGACTGTCTCTGTAAACAACGTGCATATGCTGACTGTCCCTGTGTGTACATACAGGAAGCTGTTCATCTGCCGGTCTATCGAGAAGCTGAATACGCTTCCCTGCTCCAGCGCTACGTCAAAGTAGTTTGCTTCCAGCCAGTTCTTCGCAGGGCTATGCACACCCATAAATGCTCCCGATATAACAGTTATGTTCATGCCGTTCCCTTCAACAACAGGAATCATATCGGGGGACAGATGCTGACAGTATGGCTCTGTCATCTTATCCTTTGCCGGAAGGCTCAGCCAGAGCTGGTATCCCCAGAGTTCTCCCATGGTCTCCTCGGGCATCTCACTGTGCAGTATGCCCCGCCCGGCAGTCATCCACTGGACGCAGCCGTCAGTGAGAAGACCGCCCCCTCCACGGGAGTCCCTGTGCCTGAAGTTGCCGTGTTTCATATACGTGATAGTCTCGATTCCCCTGTGGGGATGCGTCGGAAAACCGGCAATATAATCCTTGGGGTCGTCGCTCCGTATCTCATCAAGCAGGACAAAGGGATCTATGTAATTCAGCCGTGATGACCCGATTACACGGTTAATCCGCACACCTGCCCCGTCAATAACCGTCTGGCCTTTTTGGATTTGCCTTAATCCACATGCAGTACCCCGCGATGATGCTTCCCTGGTTTTCACAGTCACATCTCCTTTCCAAGTCCTAACTTCCTGCAGAGCCGAGAAAGCTGCTCCTGCTCCAAAGGTGTCAGCATACTCATTTCAGCCGTAATTTTCGCAGCATGACCCGGGAAGAATTCGCGAATAAGTTTCTCCCCGGCATCTGTCAGGTGTACGGTAAAAAACCTGCGGTCTTCCACATTCCGTTCCCGTCTGGCAAGCCCCCGTTGTTCAAGATTATCGATGACCATGGTCATGTTTCCGCTTGTCTTGAGGATCTTCTTTCCTAATTCGACCTGGCTTAAAGGCCCCAGATGAAAGAGCGCCTCAAGAACGCCAAACTGGCTGATGGTTAGGCCCACCTCGCCAAGATGGCGATGAATCCGGGCAGTAACCGATTCGGCGGCCCGCATCAGCTTCACATATGAGCCAAGCGCCCTTGCTTCGTCCTTCGTCCCTTTGTATCTGCTTGTCATAAGCTTAATCTTTATTAGCTTAATATTAAGCTATCACGTCGAAATCCCTTTGTCAAGAAGAAGTTGCTGTGCAACGTATCATCTTGTCTATATTATATTTCTAAGCTATTGCTCCAATGAAGAACTTCTTGATATCGTCTTGAGGCCGTCCCTGCTCCTCGGAAGAAAACAATTGTTTGTGTAATATCCCACTTATCCTACAATGCCTTTTCTGTAATGGTCCTTTCCATATCTGCGCCCGATTTCGAGACCGCAGGTAGCGCGATTCAGGCCCTCTCTACCCGATCAGTCTATTTGGATACGGCAACATGGATAGAAGCAAACTTTTTCGTATACAATAGATAACACTTTCTACATAGGTGACCTGTTATTAAAAACTATATTGTAATAGTCTTTTTTCTCCTCTTCTCAGTGTCCGCTTCAAACGCTGACATTCTTGACGATCTCATAGTCCGACAGGCAAAGATAAAGAGTGTGAGCGCTGCGTTTACCCAGGAGAAGAGGACCAAGCTTTTCAGCAAACCGATAAGGACGTCAGGACATTTTTTTTTCAGGCAGCCCGACAGGATCAGGTGGGAGTATAGCAGCGGCACCAACATGCAGGTGATTTTCAACGGCAAAGATCTCTGGCTCTGGTATCCTGATCTGAAGGAGGCGGACAAACTCAGCGGTCTGAACCAGCTCGGATCTATGATGCGTTTTGACGTGCTTTCCCTGTCAAGGGACTACACTATCACGGCGAAGAAGGATAAGAGCACGACCCTTCTTACATTTCTGCCAAGGGCAAAAGGTCCAATCAGCCGGATAGAGATGGAACTGGAGGAAGGATCTCCCTTCCCCCGCCGGGTGCGGCTGCTCGACCGGAATAGCGAACCAACGATCATAGGCTTCCGGGATATCGTGCTGAACCCCGATATCCCGGAGAGCAGCTTTATCTTTCTGCCTGGAAGAGATGTTGTCATACGGGAACGTTCCCTGCCATGAGAACCCCGGTCATCACCGGTATCGGTGTCGTATCTTCCATCGCCGTGGGGAGAGAGGCGTACTGGGATGCCCTGAGCTCCGGCAAATGCGGCATCGGAGAGATAACACTCTTTGATACGTCGGGGTTCAGAGGAAAGCTGGGAGCCCAGGTAAACGGCTTTTCCCCCGATGACCACTTCGACAGAAGAGAATCACGAAGGATGTCGCGTTGCGACATGTTCGGCGCTGTTGCATTGAGAGAAGCACTCTCTGACGCCGGCATTGTTCTCGAACATATTGACCGGACAAGGCTCGCCATAGTGATCGGCAGCGGCTCCGGCGGCCTGCTCTCGGGAGAGGACTTCAAGAGGAGGATCTACCAAATGCAGAGACCGAAACCCGGGTTGCTCGCATCCTTCACGTCTTCCTCCCTCACGGATTATATCGGCCGGGTGACCGGGGCATGCGGTTTCCGCGCGACGATCTCCACTGCCTGCTCCTCAAGCAGCACGGCGATAGGCATAGCAGGGGAGATCATACAGAAAGGGATCGCTGACGTGGTGATTGCCGGGGGAAGCGAATCCCTGACCGAGACGACCTTTGCCGGATTCAATGCACTGAGAGCTGTTGACGATGTCCCGTGTAGGCCCTTTGACAGAGACAGGAAAGGTATCTCCCTCGGAGAGGGCGCTGCTCTTTATATTGTCGAAACAGCTGAGCATGCAGCGGCGCGTGGAAGCAAGACATACGCGGAGATAGCCGGCTACGGCCTTTCCTGCGATGCCTACCATGTGACAGCACCCTCACCTGACGGATCAGGCATCAGCCATGCGATAACCCTTGCGCTGAAGATTTCCGGGACAGGTCTGGGAGAGATCGGGTATATAAATGCTCACGGCACCGGAACAGAGGCTAATGATGCAGCAGAGACACGGGCCTTGAAGCTTGCATTCGGCAAGCTGGCATACCGGATACCGGTGAGCTCTACAAAATCGATGATAGGCCACTGCCTCGGCGCAGCCGGTGCAAAGGAGGCGGCTGCCGCCCTTCTTCCCTTTGTGCGGGCAATAATCCCGCCTACGGTGCATTACCGCCATCCTGATCCTGACTGTGACCTTGATTATGTACCTGAACCGAGATATGCGGACGGCATCCGTACCGTGCTTTCGACATCAGTTGCCTTCGGCGGAAACAATACGGCGCTCATTTTGAAGAGGCCTGCATGATAGCCATAACCGGCATCGGCATCCTGTCGCCGGCGGGAATCGGCAAGGAAGGCCTTCTGCAATCCTTCGCCGCAACATGCTCAGGCATCTCCGAACCAGCAGGATTCGGCCTTCCCTATGGCGGAATAACCCGTCTCGCCATGGTACGGAACTTCTTTGCAAATGACGCTATCCCGGCCATCAAGGCACGCCGCATGTCCCGCTTTTCCCAGCTGGGGCTCGCTTCTGCCATCGAGGCGGTGAAGGACGCCGGCATCGAGGTCAATGACAACAACCGTTACCGCATTGCCATAGCTGCAGGGACCGGTCTTGCGAGCACGGACAGCACTGACCGCTTCTATGAAGGGCTCCTCCGGGAGGGTCCGGAGGCCACCAACCCCATGATATTCCCTGAGACTGTCCAGAACATCGTTGGAAGCCACATTGCTATGCATTTTGCAACGAGGGGGCAGAATATCACCTTCAGTCATGCTGACATTTCTTCAGAACTTGCGCTCCTGTATGGCGTGGAACTACTGAAGGACGGACAGGCAGATGTGGTGATCGTTTCCGGAGCTGATGAGCTGAGCACCTCGGCGGTCATCGGCTATGCATCCTTCGGTATCGTCTCAAACGAGATGAGGCCCTTTGACAGAAGAAGGAATGGCTTTGTGCTCGGAGAAGGGGGTGCGACCATCATCCTGGAGCGGCTTGATGACGCACGAAAGAGGAATGCCCGCGTCTACTGCACAATCGGGGCGGTTGAGATCGCATCCTATCCTGCGCCAAACATTTCCTATGACACGACACGCGTTTCCATGGAGAGGGCGATACAGGCGGCGCTCGCTGCAGCAAACATCGGAGCGCCGGGATTCATATCCTCATGTGCCAATGCAACCCCTGATCTCGACCGGCTTGAGGCCGATGCACTTGGCAAAACAGTCGGGACATCCGTACCAGTCACCGCATACCGGTCATACCATGGTTATTTCCCCGGTGATGGTATCCTGCGTACTGCGTCGGCCGCTCTCTGCATGGACCGTGGTATTCTGCCGGCAATCGCAGGGCTTGATCAGCCGCTCGAAGGATGCGGGCTTGACCTCGTGATCGGCAGTCCGAGAACGTTGCAGGCAGAATCTGCACTCATGGCTTCATTCTCCACGGGCGGAAGCGCTGCCGCCATAGTCCTGAGGAAAAAAGGATGAAGATTACCTTTGTCATCCCGAAGTGGCCTGCGGGGTCGATCTGGGCAAACATTGTCTTCCGGTTCCCCTATCTCAGCATGACCACGCTAGCCGCCCTCACACCCTCGGATATCGGGATCACGATTCAGGATGAGAACGTCCAGGACATTACGTTTGAGGGCTTTGATCTCGCTGCCATCTCGATCATGACACCCCTCGCAGTCCGGGGGTATGAGCTGGCTGACCGCTTCAGGGAGAACGGCACAAAAGTCATAGTGGGAGGATTCCACGCGACATGGCTTCCTGAGGAAGCCGGCAGGCATGCAGATGCCGTGATGATCGGCGAGGCAGACACGGCATGGCAGGCCATTATCAATGATGCAAAAGCCGGGAGACTTAGGGAGCGCTATTCTCCGTCAGCTGCCTCTGACCTGGCAGGGCTGCCTCCCGCCCGCAGGGACCTGCTGAATAAAGACGGTTACTTCTTCACCAACACTATCCAGACCACCCGCGGCTGCCCCTTTGACTGCGACTTCTGCTCTGTCACCGCCTTTTACGGGAAGACCTACCGCTACCGGCCGCTGGAAGACATCGAGAGGGAATTCAAGACCATATCCGGCGGGGCGAACTTCCTCTTCATTGTTGATGACAATATCACGGGCAACCCCGGCTATGCAAAGAAGCTCTTCTCTCTTTTGAAACAGTATCCCTTCAAGTGGCTCAGCCAGACCTCCGTAACCTTTGCTGAGAACCCAGAACTTCTGAAGCTCGCCCGGGAGAGCGGCTGCTACGGGATGTTCATCGGTTTCGAGACCCTCACGCAGGAAGGCCTCAACAACCTGAACAAGTCCTTCAATAGGGCGGAAAAGTATGCCGACGCCATAAAGCGCATCCATGACCACGGCATCGGTATACAGGGCTCTTTCATCTTCGGATATGACTGGGACACAAAAGCATCCTTCGAGACCGTAGTAAGATTTTCCGAAAGGACCCGTCTCGACAGTACGCTCTTCACGGTACTGACGCCCTACCCCGGCACCAGGGTCTTCGGCCGGATGATTGAGGAGGGGAGGATTCTGACCATGGACTGGTCGAAGTACGATATGGCCCATGTGGTCTTCAGACCCCGGAACATGACGCCTGAGGAACTGCAGGAAGGATATCTCTGGGCAAACCGTCAGTTCTATTCCTGGGGCTCGATGTTCAAGCGGCTGCCGGCTTGGAGAAGGAGCCTCATGGTCTTCGGGCCTATGAACTGGGGGTTCAAGAGGGCCTGGCAGGACTTCTCGTACTGATGTTCAGCAAATATCGGGAAACAATAAGGGGTTTTCTCAGAAAGGGCCTGCTGCCGTCCGAGATCGCCTTTGCAATCGCTCTGGGTAACTTCGTCGGCATCCTGCCCGTTCTCGGACTCCACACCCTCTTGGCCATCGGTCTTGCCTATCTTCTCAGGCTGAACATCGTTATCGTCTTCCTCGGCACTCAGATTTCAAACCCCTTCTCCTTTCCCTTCATCCTTTTTGTCAGTGCTCAGATCGGCAACCTGATACTGAGCGGCAGCCTGCTGGACGTGAAGTTCACCACCGACCTCTCGGTGCTGAAGACCTATATCATGCCGACCATGCTCGGAAGCATTGTCCTCGGACTCGCTGTCGGCTCGCTGTCTTACTTCCTGACCGTCAGGGTCGCACGCAGGTTCAGCTTATGAATATCCTGCTGGCATATCCTTTCAAGGAAGATACGTACCGGAAGGTGGGGTTCATCCTTCCGCCGCTCGGAATAGCCTATATCGCTGCAGTGCTCAGGGACAACGGCCATGACGTCAGTATTGTCGATTATAACGTGACTGATGAAAAGACGGATTTCGGGAAATACGATATCGTCGGTATCTCTACAGACACAAGCAGATACAAGAGCAGCCTCCGGCTTGCAAAAGATGCAAAAGACGCCGGATGCACGGTTATCATGGGCGGGCCGCATGTAAGCTATAGGGACGAAGAAGTACTCAGGACAGGTCTCTGCGATTTCGTCGTGCGCGAAGAAGGCGAGCAGACCATGCTGGAGCTTGCCGCTGCTATCAGCACAAAAGAAACTGCTGACATAAAGGGCATCAGCTATCTGACGGACGGCTTGCTGCAGCGCAACCCTGAACGTGGCTTCATGTCCAACATAGACGAGCTTCTTCCCGCACGTGACCTTCTCGACATGAATGCATACCGCCACCTCGAGATGGGCGGACGCAAGATGACTTCGATCCTGACCAGCAGGGGCTGCCCCTTCGGCTGTTCCTTCTGCTGCTCCACAGAGTTCAGCGGAAGAACATGGCGTGCCCGAAGCCCGATCAGGGTAGTTGACGAGATCGCCGAGATCGTTACGCATTACGGTTTCGACGGCATCGCATTCCTTGACGATAATTTTACGCTCGATCCCGGTAGGGTTGTCACCATCTGTGAAGAGATCCTGCGGAGAAACCTTGATATCTACTGGTGGTGCTTTTCGCGTGCAGACACGTTGCTGAAGAACGAGGAGATGGTGGCGATGATGGCGAAAGCAGGCTGCAAATATATCTTCATCGGATTCGAAGCCCGCCATCAGAAGACCCTTGACAGCTACAACAAGAAAACGAACGATGCGATGCCAAAAGGAGTGACTAAACTCCTGAAAAAGCACGGGATATCGGTACACGGGAGTTTCATTATCGGGCACCCCCATGAAACCCGGGACATGATCAGGGATACGATAGGCTATGCAAAAGAGATCAATCCCCAGGCCGTGCAGTTCACGATCCTCACGCCTTATCCCGGCACACGGTTATATGAGGATGTCCAGGACAGGATCGTCTGCCATGACTGGGACCGTTATGACTGCCTTCATTCCGTGATCAGGACGGACCATCTCAGCCCAAAGGACCTCGAAGGGCTGCTGAAGAAGGCCTATGCATCATTCTATCTTTCACCGGGCAAGATCATCGCCGGTCTCTTCAGCAGCTTCCGGGGAAAAGGCATAAAGCTCAGCTCCATCATCAGGATATTCCGGGGGCTGTGAGCAGATGCGGGTACTCCTGATATCACCGAACCGGGAGCATCTTCCGGACCCCGCATTCCCGCTCGGTCTCGCATACGTTGCCGCAGCGCTCGTGCAGCACGGCCATACAGTCGGCGTGCTTGATCTCTGTTTTGTCGATGATCCTGAACAGGCAATAGCTGAGGACATCGCGGGATTTCGTCCGGAGATCATCGGCATGTCGCTCCGGAATATCGACGATGTTGCCTATCCGAAGAAACACTCCTATCTTCGTGACTACCGGAAAGCCATGGCCGCAATGAGAAAACATACCGGCGTGCCGGTTGTTCTCGGCGGTTCAGGATTCACGATCATGCCCAGGGCCTTCATGCAGGAACTCGGCGCTGACTTCGGCATTGCCGGCGAGGGAGAACGGGCATTTCCGCAGCTATTGAAAGATATCTCATCGGGCAGGCAAGTGAAAAGGGGCAGTATTAATACAGCCCAATCCAGGATCCGGGAGATCGACGGGACCGTTCCGGACAGGAGTCTTTTTGATACCACGCGCTATTACGATTTCGGCGGCATGCTGAACATACAGACGAAGAGGGGCTGCCCATTCAGGTGCATCTACTGCACCTATCCGACGGTCGAGGGAAGACGAATGAGGTTGAGAAGCCCGGAAGCTGTTGCTGATGAGTTCGGGCAGATCATCGACCGGACAGGCGCAAGACATTTTTTCATCGTCGACAGCATATTCAACTACCCGGTTGCGCACGCAGAGGCAGTATGTGATGCGATTATCAGGCGCGGTCTTGACATCACCTGGTCCTGTTATGCAAGCCCTGCGTATATGACCGCGAAGCTTGCAGATGTCATGATACATGCAGGATGCACCGGAGTTGAGTTCGGAACCGACTCGCTCGAAGACAATGTGCTGAGAAAACTCGGCAAGAACTTTACCGCGGAAAAGGCACTGGAGGCCTCAGACATCTGCAGATCAAGCGGCCTCAAGTTCTGTCACTTTGTGTTTGCCGGGGCCCCGGGTGATACGGACGAAACCGTAAAGGTGACAATGGAGCGGCTCGAAGAGCTGCAGCCTGATGCCGCAGTCGTCATGACCGGCATACGGATCTTCCCAGGAACGGTCCTTGCCGGTCTCGCACGGTATGACCTCGGCATGGCCGAGCCCGGCTTGGAACCGGTGTTCTATCTCTCCCGGCAGGTCAGCGACTTTGACAGCATACGGGAAGAGATAGCGCAAAAACGGAACTGGGTAATGCCCGGCTATGAGATCAATATCTATTCCCGACTTCAGCGAAAGCTCCGGGAGAGCGGCATAAAGGGTCCGCTCTGGGAAAATATTTCGAAAAAACGCTGATCAGCTTTGATGGCAGCCATGGCAGAGCGGGTCTGAAGCCGTCTGTTCTTTTCTCTCTGCGAAGTATTTTTTCTTCCCGGGACCGTGGCACATAAAGCATTCCTTGAATCTGAGCGCTTCATGCATCCTGGCCATCTTCCGGTTCTTGCTATGACGTACCGTGCAGGCAGCAGGTCCCGCAGATGACAGGAAGATCGTCACACCGGACCATAGGGCAACAATAATCGCTGCTTTCATAATGCAGCTATCTTCATCCGCGGCCGGAACCGGCTTCCTGATCTGCGGCATATGATGCAGGTATTCAGGCGAGGTCGGCAAGTCTTCTCATGATCTCTCTGTTGGCCTCAGGGAAATCATACCTGCAGAGGTCCTGCTGCGGCACCCATAGCACCTGATCATGGACATATGGCACGATCTCCCCGGAAAAGGTCATGACCTTATAGGCATGAAGTTCGACCGGGAGATGGGTATAATCGTAGCGGCTCGAGCATAAGAAATCGCCGATCTCGGCCTCGATGCCCAGTTCCTCACGCAGCTCTCTCTTCAGGGCCTGCTCCGGGTTCTCACCCGGCTCTACTTTTCCGCCGGGAAATTCCCATTTTCCTCCAAGACGTTCCTCTTTTCTTCGCCGGGCAATGAGTACCCAGCCGTCCTTTTCTATTACAGCTGCTACGACCATGACCCGTGACCGCTTTTTCATCTGAGTCATTTTACTCATCACCTGCCATAAAAGTGTAGATGCGGCCTTTTCCCGCGATTTCTACGGTATGCCCAGCCATTTTTTCAGAAGGTGAGAAAGCTCTTCCCTTGGCGTACTTCTGCCGCTTCGATAGTATGCCACAGGAAAGTCGAATATTCCCTTCATGGGTTATCACATCTGGTAAAACTGATAGATTTCGATCATCAAAGAGTAGGCATGGCAATCCTGAGAGCAGAACTGCTCCAGGTTGCCAG
>QKDO01000080.1 GCA_003252075.1 Nitrospirota bacterium | reverse complement strand
ACGCACGTTCTTCTTCAACTCGAGCCTACCGAGGCACAGGCATGCCAACCTCCAGCGCCACCCCGGAGGTGGAAGAATTTTGGGTATCATAAAAGTCAAGGGCAGAGTCACCGGCGCAAAGACAGTCACTGTTACGAAAAATGGGATACTGACCGCACTGACCAAGCCCCTCGATTTTATGCCGGCTATTGTGGAAGTAGACGGGGACAAGAGCGTGCCGCGATATGTTTGGCACCCTTTTAAGGGGGAACCTGACTTCGGCGTCACCAGTGTCAACTATGATCTTGCTGATCTCCTGGCAAAGCAGAGATACCTGTGTAGGCAAGATCATATCGATCATGATATAGTATACAAAAGATATATCGATGGAGGTTATGTATGAAAGCAACGATTTCTCCTAAATATCAGGTGGTGATTCCTCGTGAACTCAGGGAAAGCCTGCATCTCAAGCCTGGCGAAAAAGTTGAGTTCCTGCAGTATGAGAATAGGATCGAGATAATTCCTGTCAGAGACATAAAGAAGATGCGTGGATTTCTAAAAGGGATTGATACGACGGTTGAGAGAGAAAAGGATAGGGTATGAACCTCGTCGATTCCTGCGGCTGGCTTGAGTATCTCGCCGACAGGCCAAATGCAGGCTTTTTTGCCGGGCCGCTAGAAAATCAGGAAAAGCTGCTTGTCCCAACCATCTGCATTACCGAAGTATTTAAGCGAGTGCTTCAGCAGCGGGGAGAGGACGCAGCGCTTCATGCTGCGGCACTCATGCAGCAGGGGAATGTTGTGGACCTGAACAGCGCCATAGCTATTGAGGCAGCCAGGTTGGGATATAAGCATAATATTCCGCTTGCTGATGGAATCATTCTGGCTACGGCATATATGCATAAAGCCATTATCTGGACGCAAGACGCAGACTTCAAGGGCTTAAGAGACGTTAAATATAAGGAAAAACAGTAGGCATTGAAGATGAGAACAACAGCGAATGAAAATTTCTTGAAGCAGTTAGGGCGGTCGGCGCGGAGCTGCGTTCTTTGTCGCGGGAATAATTTGCGGGCGAGTTGACGCGTCGTGATGACGGTGATTTCGCACGAATGCTCGTGTTAGCTGATTTAATTAAAGTCACTTTGATAACCTTACTCTTACGCCGGCGAGACGCACATTCTTTTTCAACGCAAACCTGCCGAAGAACAGAAATGCCAACCTCCAGTTCCACCCCGGAGGTGGAAGGATTTCGGGGGATTGTGCGTGAGCGGTTTTTGTTGTCATCCTCGCGCATAGGACATGCCTGATTGTTGGAAGATTGTTCTCCTTTGCGCGACAAGATATGCTTAACTGATAGCTCTTAAAATGCCGTTCAGAAGAGCTGTCGGTGAAGGAGGGCATCCGGGTATGTACACGTCCACCGGGATGACCGCGTCGATGCCTCCGAGCGACGCGTAGCTCTTGCCGAATATGCCGCCGTTACACCCGCAGTCGCCGACAGCGACCACCAGCTTGGGAGAGGGTGTAGCAGCATAGGTCCTGCGGAGCGCTATCTCCATGTTCCTGGCCACCGGGCCGGTGACCAGCAGCATGTCAGCGAATCGCGGGGATGCCGTGAAGTGTATGCCGAACCGTTCGCAGTTGTAGATAGGATTGTTCATGGCATGGATCTCCAGCTCGCAGCCATTGCATGAACCGGCATCCACCTGCCTGATCGTGAGGCTTCTGCCGAACCTTTTCCGTATTGCCTCCTCGAGCTTTGTGCCGACCGTACTGATATCTTCCTCAACCACCAGCTGCAGCGGTTCCGTCACGATACCGGTCCTAAAGATCTGGCGCAGTATCCGTATCACAGGTCATGCCCCGAATAGGACTGGTTGAAGCTCTTGTTGCAGAGCGGAAAATCGGGCACGATATTGCCGAGCACTGCCAGCTCAAGGCCGAGCCAGTTGACCCCGGACGGGTCTCTCACCATGCAGCGGTTGACCTCGCCTGAGGGACCGGACTGAAGCCAGTAGATGATCTCTCCTCTCCAGCCCTCGACCGCTGAAAAGCCGGTCGTGTCCGCAGGGGGCTGAGCGCAGGGCACGCTGATATCGCCATCGGGCATGTCTTCGAGTATCTTGCGGATGATCCTGAACGACTCCCGCACCTCCTGGATCCTTACCCAGGCACGCGCGTGCACATCCCCGGAGATGAGCACAGGCACATCGAGCTGCATCCAGTCATGCCGGTCGTAGGGGGGGAAGGGATGAAAGATGCGGCAATCGAGATTCAGCCCGCTCGCCCGGGCAACAACCCCGACAACACAGAGTTCCCTTGCCGCTGCCGGCTTCAGTATCCCCGTATCCCTGACCCTGTCCTCCAGGGAGGGGTTCTCGTCGTAGATCAATACCAGTCTTTCGAATTCCTTATGCAGCAGTTCCATCTCCGCAAAGATCTCCCGTTTCCCGGCAGGATCGATGTCGACGGCAACGCCGCCGGGGATGACCCTGTCCATGATGAACCGGTGGCCGAAAAGCCTGAGGTTGGTGCGCAGCAGCAACTCCTTGAGCCGTGAGAGCTGATAGAGCATGAAGGCGAAGGCAGCGTCATTGCAGATCGCGCCGATATCGCCGAGATGGTTCGCTATGCGCTCACGTTCAAGGAACAGGGCCCTGAGCCAGTGGCCACGCTGCGGCACCGGACACCCGGTCATGGATTCCAGGGACCTGCAGTAGGCAATGCTGTGGGCGACCGTAGTGTCTCCGGAGACCCTGCCCGCAAGTTTCACGCCGTCCTGCCAGGCAAGGGATTCAAACTTTTTTTCTATGCCTTTATGCACATAGCCCAGACGTTCCTCGAGATTGATCACATCTTCGCCCACCGCCTGAAACCGGAAATGCCCCGGCTCTATGATACCGGCATGCACCGGGCCGACCGGTATCTCATAGACGCCCTCACCCTCAGCGCGGGTCCACGGATATTCTCCCCTGACCCGCGGCATCTGCTGCGCGGCGTCAAAGGATTTCCTGAGCGGCCAGGCATCCTCCGGCCAGTCCTCGAACTTTATCCATGGCCGGACATCAGGATTCCCTGCAGGCGTGATACCCATCAGGCTCATGATCTGACGTTCAAACCGGAATGCCGGAACAAATCGGCGGGAGAGGCTGGGAAACCATGCATCGTCAGAGGGGACCTCGGTCTTTACGATCAGATATTCATTTCCCCACCGGTAACAGGCAAACACGCCATACCCGCGGCCGAGCAAGGTCTCATCGGCTGCCCACTCTGCGGCAAGGAGGGCATAGGCCTTTTTCATCACCTTGGCCGCCTCGCCGAAACGGTCCCTGGATACGAGACAGGTAGCCACCGAAGAAGGATGCAGGCCATGGTCAAACCGGACATGTTCGCCGAATGCCTGCATGATTGCATCCCTGAGCATGCTCATTTCAGCAGCTCCACCGCAGTATGGAACCAGGAATTGAGGAAGTCGGGCATATAGAGACCGATGGCCAGTACAAGCACGAGGTGCAGGATCACCGGCAGGTGAGCCACCTTCATCGCCTTCTGGTATGACGGCACATCGCCTGCCACCATGGGCTGCACCTTCCGGAAAAGCGCTGCAAAGGCCACGCCAAGCCCGAGAAGAAGGAACGGGGTAAGATAGGGCGCATCTTTCATGGTTGCCGTGAGTATTAGGAATTCACTCGTGAATATCCCAAAGGGCGGCATCCCGGCAATGGCCATTACGCCGAACATGAGACCCCAGCCGACAAGAGGATTGCCCCTGAACAACCCTCTGATCCTCGCCATGTCCTGTGACCGGTGCATCTGGGATGCATGGCCAACCGTAAAGAATATGGCGGACTTGGCGAGACTGTGCACCAGCATATGCAGGAGAGCACCGAAGGTTGCTATGGGGCCGCCGAGCCCGAAGGCAAAGGTTGCAACACCCATATGCTCTATGGATGAATAGGAGAACATACGCTTGATGTCCTTCTGCCGCAGGAGTGAGAAAGCGGCAACAATGATCGAGAGAAGGCCGAAGCCCATCATGATATTGCCGGCATGGTGCGTATGGGTAGACCCGTCGACAAGCACCTTGCACCTCACCAGCGCATAGAGTGCTATGTTCAGGAGAAGCCCGGAGAGCACCGCGGAGATGGGTGTAGGACCCTCGCTGTGGGCATCAGGAAGCCAGTTATGCAGGGGTACCAGCCCGACCTTCGTCCCATACCCGACCATAAGAAAAACAAAGGCGAGGGACAGTACCGTCGGTTCGAGGCTGCCGCTCACCCTGATCAGGTTCGTCCAGAGCAGTGCCTCGCCTCCTTCGCCGAGCACCTTTTCAGCGGCAAAATAGAGCAGTACCGTCCCGAAAAGGGCCTGGGCAATGCCGACACCGCAGAGGATGAAATATTTCCATGCCGCCTCAATCGCGGTCGGCGTCCGGTACAGCGATACCAGCAGCACCGTGGAAAGCGTCGCAAGCTCCATAGCGATCCAGAGGACACCGACATTATTGGTCAGGAGGCAGAGAAGCATGGCAAAGATGAAGAGCTGGAACATGGCATGATAAAACCGCATCCCCACATGGCCGACACGGCCATGTTCACGCTCCCTGCGCATATACCGCCGGCTGAAAACCGCGGTGGTCATCGACACGAAGGCCGTGAGCACCGAGAGATAGACGTTGAAGGCGTCGACAAAGAAGAACCTTCCTCCTGCAAGCATGGGACCCTGCACATATACCTCAAGCGCCAGGCCAATACCGACGGCAAAGGTGGCTGCGGAACCCAGGATGTTTATCTCAGGGGCAAACTTCCGGTCTCCCACAAAGGCGAGCACGACACTGGCGCAGAACGGCACGCCGAGAAGCACGAGAAGCATGACGCTGCTGTTCACGGTCAGTTCTCCTCCTTCAGTTTTGCCATCTGCTCCACATCGAGGGTGTCAAAGGTGGTATGGATATGGAAGAAGAATATGCCGAAGATGAACGCCGCGATGAGCACATCGAGCGCAACCCCCAGCTCGACGACAAGCGGCATCCCGTAGGTGGCGCTTGTCGCCGCGAAAAAGAGGCCGTTCTCAAGGGCGAGGAATCCGATAATCTGCGTGACGGCGTGTCTTCGCGTGATCATCATGAGAAGCCCGAGCATGACCGTGGCAAGCGCTACGGCAAGCGTTGACCGGGTTATGAGCGTGGACAGCTGCCGGATGGGCGCCGTAAGGTGATAGGAAAAAATGACCAGGGCAATGCCGATCATCATGGTCATGGGGATATTGACTACCGTCTCGACCTCCTTGCGGATCTTGAGCCGGTTGATCAGCACATGGAGAATATACGGGAGAAGCACCACCTTCAGCGAAAGGGTCAGTACGGACGAGATGTAGAGGTGATGCTTGTTCGCGACAAAGCCGACAACAGCGGTGTTCAGCGAAAGGAAGAGGCCCTGCCAGGCAAACAGATGGATGAGGCCGTAGACCCTCTTCTGCACCAGCATGCCAAACGCGGTGAGCAGCACCAGGGCTGCCAGAAAACTGCTTATCTGTGAAACGATCTGCAGGTCCATCATCAGTCCAGGATATAATAGGCCAGCATGCCCAGTGTTGCCAGCAGGAATGCAGACCCCAGGAATTCGGTCAGACGGAACAGCCGCATCTTCGCCAGCCCGGTCTCTATCAGGACAAGGACCACACCGGATGCTCCCAGCTTCAGCAGCAGGAACAGGAATGCACGCAACGCACCGGCAGCGGTCGACGTCACATCGATACCCCAGGGAAAAAACAGGACTGCCCCCAGCGCCATAAACAGCATCAGCTTCATCATCCCCGCCCACTCGATAAGCGCCAGGTGTCGTCCCGAATATTCAAGAATCATTGCCTCATGGACCATGGTAAGCTCCAGGTGCGTCGCAGGATTGTCCACAGGGATTCTGCCGGTCTCCGCAAGGCTGATCAGGACAAAGGCAAGGAAGGCAAAGGCAAGATAGGGCCGCAATTGGATCTGCCCGCTGAAGATCACCGTAACTATCTGCGACAGGGAAGTTGACCTGCAGGCCAGCGACAGGGTGAATATGGCCATGAGCATAGCAGGTTCTGCCAGGGAGGCAATAGTCATCTCCCTGCTCGATCCCATGCCGCCGAACGCCGTGCCGATGTCCATGCCTGCCAGGGCAATGAAGAAACGGGCTATGGCAAAAAGAGCAACGAGGACGATGACATCGGCCGTTGCGGACAACGGAAGATCAACCGAAAGCATAGGGATAATTCCTCCGGCAAGCACCGTCGTTCCGAAGACGAGGTAGGGCGTAAAGCGGAATACCCAGGAAGCGTTCTCGGCAAGAACCACATTTTTGGCAAAAAGCTTCCTGATGTCCCGGTAGGGCTGAAACACACCGGCCGATGTTCTGCCCTGGGACCAGCACTTCAGCATTCTCACCCATCCGACAAAGGCAGGCGAAATGCCCAGGACGATCATGATCTGAAGGATCTCTGTCATAAAGGGATAGAGGTTCATCGCAGGAACAGGAGCAGCACGATAATGGTCACAAAGGAATAAATAAGGTACGCCTGGATACGGCCCTGCTGGAGCCGTCCCACCCGGCGCGATAGCCAGAAGCTGGCATCAACAAGCGGCCGGTACAGCCATCCCCAGAAACGGTCCCGTATGCGGAGCGTATACTGCATCCTCCCCGGGACGGTCCGATGGGGGGCCTGCGGGTTCATCTTCACCTGTTCCCTGATATGGAAGAAGAAGCCGAATATCCGTCGTATGGGCATGGCAAAGGCCGTGGCGGTGTACTGCATGCGCGGCGTCACCTTCTCGAATCCGCAGTCCCAGAGCGGCACCCGCGTGATCGATCCTGATCGCACATGCAGCAGCAGGTAGGCGATGACGATGACCGACAGCGTCACCAGAAATACAAGGGGTCCGGAATAGGAGGCCCGCGCGGGTGCGACTGGTGTCAGCCACATCCAGCCGAAGGCGCCCGCTGTCGTACCGATGCGCGATCCCACAAGCTGCTCCGGAACGGTGTCCATCCAGTCAATAATGACGGTCGGCAGCACACCAAGGGCAAGGCACAAAAGAGCCGCCATAATCATGCCGCTTCTCATAAACCAGTCCACTTCCTGAACGTGCGGCTGATGATGGCCGCGCCAGTGTCCGAGGAAGGTCACGCCGAATGCCTTTACAAAGCAGGCGGCCGCCAGAGCTGCTGTCAGGGCCAGGAGCGCCGCTCCCAGAGGGATGAGAAGCTTCATCAGCGGACTCGGCAGCGATGGTGAAAGCAGGAATGCCTGGAAGGTAAGCCATTCAGAGACAAAACCGTTAAAGGGCGGAAGGCCTGCTATGGAAACACTTCCCACGAGGAAGAGTGCCGCAGTCCAGGGCATGAAATGTATCAATCCGCCCATTTCCTCCATGTTCCTCTCGTGGCTGGCATGAAGCACCGCACCGGCACCCATGAAGAGAAGCCCTTTGAAGATCGCGTGGTTTAACGTGTGGTAGAGTCCGGCAATGAGGGCAAGAGAGGAGAGCAGGGGAAAATCAAAGGAGCGGAAGATCATGGACAGACCTATGCCGATGAGGATGATCCCGATATTTTCGACCGAATGATACGCCAGGAGCCTCTTGAGATCGTGCTGCATCAGTGCATAGAGCACGCCCATGACAGCTGAAATGAGGCCGAATACCAGTACAATCGATCCCCACCACCAGGGGAAAACCCCGATGAGATCAAAGGTGACACGGACAATGCCGTATATGGCGGTCTTGAGCATCACGCCGCTCATCAGGGCCGATATATTGGACGGGGCGACCGGATGGGCCTCGGGAAGCCAGACATGCAGGGGGATCACCCCGGCCTTTGCCGCAAAACCGAAGAATGCGAGCAAAAAGGCGGCGGTTGCCCAGACAGCAGGAAACTCCGCCTGGCGCATGGCGTCGAAGGTATATCCATGGAACCCCTCAAAGCCGGTAGCCAGTCCGGACATGACCCCGAACGACAGGAGTATCGCCAGAGCGCCCACATGGGCAACGACCATATACAGGAAAGCCGCTCTCCTGTTCTCGACGCGTTCATCCTCAAACAGGACAAGGAAATAGGAAGCAGCTGCCATAAGCTCCCAGGATACGAGAAAGAAGAGGGCATCGTCGGCAATGATGACCATGAACATGCCGGCAAGGAACAAGGCGTAGAAGATGACGAGACGGCCGATCGGCCGCTGTTTGCTGATCTCTCTGACGTAACCTATGGAATAGATGGACACGACAAATGAAAGTATCCCCACAACGGTGATGAAAAAACCTGCAAGGGGGTCAAGCCGCAGATGAAAGGGCAGATCGGGAAGGCCGATCGACATGATTGCCTGGCTGGTGGTACTCCAGCCGACCACCCGGACACCGGCAATCGTGGCTGACAACGAGGCAACAGCGGAAAGGACAAAGCCTGCAACGAGCAGCAGTCGCTGCTTCCTGCCCAGGAAGAGTGCAAGCGCAGCAGTACCCAGGAGCAGGATTATTGCGCTCCCTGCAAGGTTCAGGGGGTCCATCATCGGGCAGCACCGATGCAGCAGCTCGTCGCGTTCTTGCTCTGTTGTCCTGTCACCTCTTACCCCCGTGAAAATGCTGCTGCATTATACCATTAAGTAACTTCGTTGTAGCAATCCGGTGGCGACCGTCAGGACAGTCGACAGCCTCTTCTATGCGGCAATGCTATAATAGCACCATATTTCTTCAGGAGGACTGACATTACCGCTATCATCATAGACGGGTATAACCTCATCGGCATACAGCATCGGGACCTCCGGAAGAAACGGGAGGAGCTCATACAACAGCTTATCGGCTACAAAAAGCTGAAGGGTCATGACATAACCGTTGTGTTCGACGGCTGGAAAACCGGCGGCCATCGCGAAGAACATCTCGCAACAGGCGGCATACGCATCATCTACTCGCGGCTGGGAGACAGGGCTGATGACCTGATCCGGAAGATGCTCATGCAGGACGGAAAGGAGCGGATCGTCATTACCTCTGACCGGGATATCTCACAGCATGCATGGTCGGCAGGAGCCGTTCCGGTGCCTTCTGACCTGTTCCGGAAACGACTGGAACCGTGCGGCAACCGGACAGGCAGCGAGGGTTGCGGGAATCCGGAAGATGATGACGATGCCATGCCGCAAAAAGGTAACGCGCGGCAGCCGTCGAAAAAGGACAAGGCTCTCTTGCGGGTCCTCCGGAAGCTGTGATGCTCAGGTTTCTTCTTCGGCTCAGGCCTGCCGATGCCCTGAACTTCTTCTTTCTCCTTACGCTCACGATCATTACCTTCGCCTTCCGCCGTGTGCTGGACCATGCAGCGTATCTCGTCCTGCTCTATTCCGGCCTCTTCCTCACCCAGGCTCTCCTGCTTCTGTTCAGGAGAAAGGGCAGCATGTTTCACTGGGGCTATCACCTGATATTTCCGACAATATCCATCCTTGCGATCTTTGACAGTCTTGAGCATCTTGTGCACACCATCAATCCGCGGGACATCGATCCTCTGCTTATCAGGCTCGACTATCTGCTGTTTGGGGGGCACCCTACGGTCATGATGGAACAGATCATGACACCCTTGCTGACCGATCTGCTTCAGCTGGCATATGCAAGCTATTATTTTCTCCCCATAACGCTCGGGGCGGTCCTCCTCATGAAAAGGGATGACGCGGCATTTGACCATTCCCTCTTCCTGATCATGTTCTGCTTTTACCTCTCCTATGCGGGATACCTGCTCTTTCCCGCACTTGGCCCTCGGTTCACCCTGAACCATCTGCAGCAAACGGACCTCCGCGGCCTGTTTTTTACCGGCCCGGTGCAGGAGCTTCTGAACAGGCTTGAGGGCGTTAAGCGGGACGCGTTCCCGAGCGGACATACCGGCATCGCCCTTACGGTCCTCGTTCTCTCCCGGAAATACGAGAAGAGGCTCTTCCTGCTGTTCCTTCCCTGCGTCGCGGCACTGGTCTTCTCGACAGTTTACCTCAGATACCATTATGTGGTAGATGTATTAGCAGGGGCGGTCCTGACCGCCCTAACCTTGCTCCTGGGAGATGCCTACTATGGATACTGGCAGAAAAGATTCCGTCCTGATCATTGAGGACGAAAAGAAGATCTCGGATATCGTCAGGGCCTATCTTGAAAAAGAGGGCTTCAGGGTAAGGAACGCTGAAAACGGCGCTGATGCCCTCACGTTCTTCCGGGAGGGAACGGACATCATTATCCTCGACCTCATGCTCCCTGATATGGCAGGGGAGGAACTCTGCAGGATTATCAGGGAAAGTTCGAACGTCCCGATTATCATGCTCACGGCAAAGAGCGGTGAGGAGGACCGGATCAAAGGACTGGGCATAGGAGCTGATGACTACATGGTCAAGCCCTTCAGCCCGCGGGAGCTCGTTGCTCGGGTAAAGGCACACCTGCGAAGGGCCGGCAAGACGAAGAGGAAGATCCTGAGCTATAACAGGGGCAGCCTTCAAATGGACCTGGAACGGCATGAGGTAGTAAGGGCAGGCTCGCCCCTTCAGTTGACCCTGACGGAGTTCAAGATCCTGATGGCGCTTGCCGAAAACCACGGGAGGATTCTTTCGCGAAACCAGATCGTGAACATTGTCCAGGGATATGACTTTGAAGGATATGACCGTACCATCGACGCACATGTAAAGAACCTGCGTCACAAGATCGAAAAAGACTCGAAGTCTCCTGAATTCATCCAGACGGTCTATGGCGTAGGCTACAAGTTCATCGGAACCCCTGATGCGGAATAAGCTTTTTCTCGCGTTCCTCGCCGTCATTCTCCTTGTTCTCCTCTCTCACCTTATCTACGAACAGCTCATAACCCGGGATTTTGAAGATTATGTCAACGGCACAAAGGTAGACAAGCTTTACTGGGTCCTGGCATCGGTCGAGGGAAGCTACGCTGACGGAACATGGGACTACACGACGCTGCATGACGCGCTTCACTGGGCAGTTATGCTCGGGTTCGACGTCCGTATCCTTGACATGGACGGAAAAGAAGTCACCAACGCTGCCGCGGTAATGAGCATGCTGTCCCCATCCATGAAACGCCGGATGTCGTCAATTGTCGATCTTTCTTCGGCAACCGGTCAGTTTGAAGATTATCCGCTCTATGAGGGGGGAAAAGAGATCGGCAGCCTGCTGGCAAGGAGACTGAACAGACCCGAAACAGACAAGAAAGAGGTGCTTTTCAGGGAGCGCGGGAAATATTTTCTTATCGTCTCTTCGGTCATTGCCGGGGGAGGGGCGCTTCTGCTTGCCCTCTTCTTTGCGCTCTTTCTCTCCCGTCCCCTCAGGAAGATGAAGGATGCGGTTGAGGCAATGGCAAAGGGCGACCTCACGGTCAGGGTATCGGGCACCAAAGGCGATGAGATCGGCCGCCTTGCGGAGAGTTTCAATTACATGGCAGAGGCGCTCCAACGGGAGGATTCCCTCAGAAGACGCCTCACCTCGAACATCGCCCATGAATTGCGGACACCCCTGGCGGTGATGAAGGCGCATACCGAGGCAATGATCGACGGCGTGGTAAGCGATCATGCCCAGGGGCTCGAAAACATCCGGCTTGAAGTGGAAAAACTCATACGGCTCGTTGAAGGCATTGAGGACATCACCAAGGCAGAAGCCAGCTTTTTTGCGAGTCTTGACTATGCAGAGATTGACCTCCCTGAGTTTCTTTCGCGGTTGGCGTCAACCATGGTTCCCCTTGCAGCCGAAAAGGGCCTGGAGATGTCGGCCATGAAGCGTGAAGACCTTCGTGTTGTCACTGATCCTGAAAAGCTTGAGAGGGTGCTGCAGAACATACTGTCGAATGCGATAAAATACACGGAAACGGGCTGGATCAGGCTGGATTGCGGCAGAGATAAGAAGGGGTTTTTCATCGAGATCAGGGATTCGGGAATCGGCATTCCCGATCATACGAAGGAACTCGTCTTTAAGAGATTCTATCGAGGTGACACGTCCACCGGTATCGGCCTGGGACTGGCGATTGTGAAGGAGCTTCTTGAGGTCATGGGAGGGAGTATTCAGGTGGACAGCGCTGAGGGAAAGGGTACGTCGTTCAGGATATGGCTTCCGGACAACCGGTGATCCGTGGAATGAAAATGCCCTTTAAAAGGACAAAGCATGGCATAACCCTTGACATAAAAGTCGAGCCCAGGTCATCGCAGAAAGGCATTGCAGGCATCATGGATGACACCATTATAAAGGTGAAGCTCACGGCCCCTCCTGTTGCCGGGTCTGCGAACGAACAGCTGATCGAGGTGATAGCGGAAGAGCTGGGCGTCAAGAAGTCTCAGGTAAGCGTCATCAGGGGCCATTCCTCAAAGAGAAAGATCGTAGCGGTGACGGGCATTGAGACTACATGAGCCTGCTGCTTCTTCATAATTTCTTCATGACTTTGGCATAATGTATAGGGTATCTATGAGGACATGGCATCTATCTTCTGTCGCCTGGTCGGTCCTTGTTGCAGGATTGATCATATCTGCAGCCTCTTTCGCAACTGCAGGTGAAAGGCCGGTGACGCCCTATGGCGACCACTCCAGGGATTGCACCCTCTACGGAACCGGCAATACACTCATCCCGCTGCCGGAAGCAGTACATGGGCTCAAAAAATATTATGAGGTGCGGGGATATATGGTGGGCAGCATGCACTATGGCGGCAGGTTCATCAGGGCCGAAATATTCAGGGACGGCAAACAGGTGGACAGCGTGATCTTTGACAGAATCAGCGGAAGGGTGCGCTCCATTTACTGACCGCTTTTTAGACCCGCGAGGTAATCCGCCCGTAATACGGAAGAGCGCATTGCCGCCCCTGTTATGCAGCCCCTGCGGGGACGCAGTTGCCTTCAGCATCCTGTCGCTTCCCAACCCATTTCTGAAGATCTCTTCAGATCCTGTTGCCCATCGCGCATCGTCTTCTCATATCTCGCGTCAAAAGGAATGCATCAGTACTCTTTCTTTGCGGCGACCAGCACAAAAAAAGACGGGGCGATTTCTCGCCCCGTCTTGTGAGTTTCTGCGCATTGTCTGATGCGCGCCGAAATTAGAAGCTAAGCTGAAGCAGGTGACGGAGGACGGTAATGCCCTTCTTGTCGACATTATAGGCATCATCATAGAATGATCCTGAATTGAAATAGCCTGCATCGATCTGATAGGTAAGGTTCTTGGCAACCTGATACTTGATCTTGCCGTCGATTTCCCAGCCGGCGTTGTTTGAAACATTATGATCGGTAAAATCTTCCCATGCGCCGGTTTCCGTAGCCCAGAACCAGTAACCGTCGAGCGAGAGCGTTACATCCTTTGTTGCCTTCCAGTCTCCGCCGAGGTTCACATAGGTGGTGTTGGCTATGCCGGCTGCATGGCCGTTAGACGGGCTAGCAGGGTTGAGAACACCGGTCTTGTTGAACGCCGTTGTAGCAGCATTGTACTCATAGATGAGGGAATAGTTCTGGATGTTGCCCACATAAGGGGTGAACTCCTTGAGGTCGTCGCTGGTAGCGTCTTTTTCACCGCTGCCGTATGCAAAGGTACCCCTGATTTTGAATGCGTCAATGTTGTAATCAGCATTCAGCTGGGCAGCCCAGCCTTTGAACGTCAGCTCATCAACGCCCGGAACATCCTTCAGAACCTTGCCGAACTGGAAGTCAACCTGGGCCTTGTAGCCGAAACCGGCTACATTGCCGTTTGCATGGAGACCGAGGTCCTGCTGGCTCATGCCGAGGTCAGAGTTGTTCAGGAAGGTGTAGTTGATGCCTGCCGTGATCGCATCGCTGAACTTGTAGGTCATCAAGCCGACATATGCATCGAGGTCGTCCGTATTGTCAGTGATCGCACCTTCTGCAAGCTTGATGGTGAGCGCTGCGATATGCATCTCCTTCACCGGGTTCACGAAGAAGACCAGTGCATCGTCGCCCATCTGGGTGTGGTCAAAGAACTGGCCGTATGAGAGCGAGAGCGGCATATGGCCGATCTTCAGGCCTGCAGGAACGCCGAACAGGCCCTGGCCCGTGTAGAGGATCCATGCCTGAAGGAAGTCCAATTCTGACGTCGGATGAGCATTGGAGAAGCCGGAGTTTCCATTGCTCGTGCCCCAAACATACTTATCATTGGTGTTGTCAAAGTTGGTTCCCGATGACTCGATCTGGATGAACCCCTGGACGTTCGGGGAAATCTTCGCGTCTACGGAAAGCCGAATGCGCTCGTCATACCAGGAAGATGACTTGGTAGACTGGCCGACTGCACCAGTCTTTACAGCCGGGAGGCCGTCAAGACCTACGAGAACCGGGCTGACGGATGCGGCAGCCCCAAGGTTCTTCCGGTACCAGCCTCTGGTCCTGACCTCACCACCGATGGTGATCTGGGTGCCGCCGGTTGCGATGACAGCCTGGGTCTCTGCAGGGATCTCAGCGTGGATTGCGAACGCGCTGGCTGCAAAGCCCAGGACGAAAACTGCTGCTACGATAATTCCGATAATTTTCTTCACTTCCTAACCTCCTTACGGTTAGTTCAGTATTGTGTCCGCCGAAGGCGGATTTTACGACAAAACTACCAAACAGCCTTTTTCAATAAAGCTCCTCGAACCACCTCCTTTCAGAAATGCCGTCTCCCATATTTTTCATTTCAGGAGAACAGCAAGAATGAAGTTTTTTTCATAAATCAAAGAGCTGCACATTATAACCGTTTTTCAAAGAACCCTGTCAAGCGAAAAAATGCTTTTTATATAGCTTGCTCTTGGCAAAAGATAGCAATATACATACCACAAAAAAGACATTGAAAATTAAGAATTATTTATATTTCGCTGAGGGGAAAACTGTGGCTCTTCTGCAACAGAGTGTTGAAAAAAGTTCCTGTCAGCATGCCAGCAAAACAGAACAACCAGAGGATCTTTTCCTTTAACCCGTTTTTTCTGTTATAATCAGCAACTTATCAGGATAATGCAGATAAGCCGTAAAAGGGGGGCAAAGGCTTTCGGGCCTTAGATTGAGGGGTATGGTACCGACATGCCAAAGACATGGAAATATGATCTTGATATTGCGAAATATTCCCGGCAGATAGCAGAGGACCCTTCGAATTTCCGGGCATACAAGGAACGGGGGAATGTCTATTTCCGGAAGCGGGAGTTTGACCGCGCCATAGCCGACTACACCAGGGCAATCGAACTCGACCCTGACTATTTCCTTGCCTATAACAACAGAGGGAACGTTTATATGCAGACAGCCAGCTATAGCCTCGCGGTCGCCGATTACGACCGGGCGATCGAGCTCAAGCCGGAAAACGGCATGCCCTATAACAACAGGGGCTTCGCTTTTCTTCTCATGGGTGATCTTGACCGGGCCGAAACAGACATCCGCAGGTCGCTTGATCTGAACCCGGCAAACATCTATGCGCTGAACAGCATGGCCGAGATCCATGCTGCGAAAGATGATGCTGCAGGGGCATGCAGATGGCTGAAGCAGGCAATAGAAAAAGGGTATAACAACTGGACGTACATTCTGACATCGCCGACCTATGATGCAGTTCGGGCCGCCGATTGCTTCGTCGAGATCATGCGCAATAAAAAACCTCCGGACAGCACCCACCGCACACCACGGCATCACCGGAAATACCGGCCCAGGCCGTAAGAAGCGGTCTTAATCAGCGCGGCCGGCCTCCTCATGGCAGCAGATAGATATATGCTACAATGTCCACGATGCTGAAGATCATCCACAGGACAACGCTGAAAGAGCTTGCTGCGACATTTCTGATAACCGTCACATTCCTGAACTCGATCCTGATGATGGAAAAACTGGTCCGTCTGAGCAGGGTCCTCTCGGGAGTCGGGGCCACGCTCATCGACATGGCAAAGATCATCCTGTATCTCCAGCCCCAGCTCCTGATGCTCACCATCCCCATGGGCATGCTGCTCGCGACATTGCTCGTATACGGAAGGATGAACCACGACAGCGAGATCATCATCCTGCGCGCATCAGGGATGGACTTCCTGAAGATCTCCCAGCCGGTTTTCATCCTCGGTGCCTTCTGCTTCCTTACCGGCATTGCGGTAAGCTTTTATCTGGGACCCAAAAGCAGTGCCGACGTGCGTGAGACCATAACGACCATCGTTACCACCCGCTCGGCGCTGGCCCTTGAGGAAGGCACCTTCAACTCATCTTTTAAGGACATTGTGATCATTGTCAAAGGCAAAAGATCCTCTGATACGCTTGAGGATGTTTTCATCTATGACAACCGTCAGAAGGACCAGCCCAAAGTGCTTATGGCAAAACAGGGCAGGTTTGTTCCGCAGGACGGAACAAACATCGTCCTTACCCTGGAGAACGGATACATCAGCATCACGGGAGCAAGAACAACGACCGAACTCTTCTTCGAGCGGTACAACATGGTGCTGAGCCTTGACGCTTCCGAGTCCTCAACACCGAGAAAAATGGAATACACCCCTGCGGAGCTTCTGCAGAGAGCAAAGAGTGCAGACGGCTACAAGCTGAAGGCCGGCCTTTATCTTGAGCTGTACCGCAGGTTCTCGCTGCCGGCTGTCTGCATCTTTCTCGTCTTTCTCGGCCCTCCCCTGTCGCTCATCGCAGGGAAGTCGGGGAAGCTCGGCGGCCTTGCGCTCGGCCTGTTCGTCTTCACCGCCTATTACGTGCTGCTCATCTATGGCGAGAACCTGGTGATGGCCGGCAAGCTTCCCCACTATCTCGGGGCATGGCTTGCCACGGTCCTGCTCGGCATATTCTCCTTGGCAATGTTCAGAAGGGCAAACCTTCAGTGAAGATCGTCCACCGCCTGTACCTCGCCGATTTCTTCAAACTCCTTCTCCTGATCGCCTGCGGCCTGTCCCTGCTCGCCAGTCTTATTGACCTGATCGGGAATATTGACGAATTTCTGCCGAGCAAGCCTTCGATCGGGTCCCTGGTTCTCTACGCGGGCTTTAACTTCCCGAAATTTTTCCTGTATCTCCTTCCCATGTCGGTGCTCATCTGCAGCCTCTTCACCTTCAGCCAGGCAGCACGAAGAAAGGAAATAATCGCCATCAAGGCAGCCGGCGGCAGACTGCGGATGATCTACCGGCCTTTTGTGATCAGCGGTGTGCTCATTAGCATGGGGGCATTTTTCATCAGCGAGGTCATAGCTCCTGATTTTTCGACGCGCGCTGCGGAGCTGAGGACAAGGCTGGAAGGCAAAGGGAAGATGACCGTTCTTTCTTCAGGTGATCTCTGGATCAAGGACAAAAAGGGAAATCCGGTAAAAATAGCGCTCTATGTTCCGGACAGGAAAGTGGCACAGGGCATCATCATCTTCGTTCAGGGAGAGACTTTCCTGAAACAGACGATCACCGCGCAGAAGGCTACGTGGGATGCAGGGCGATGGGTCCTTGAAAACGTGACCGTATTAACACATGAAACGGGGAAAAGCGAGCAGCTGGGAAATATGGAGTATCTCGATCTCGATTCTCCCGACATATTCTCTCGGGAGATGAAAACGTCGGGTGAAATGGGGATAGCAGAGCTCTACCGTTACATCCAACGGCTCCGGGCAGCCGGTTTTCACAACATCAAGCTCTTCGTCGACCTGCATGC
This sequence comes from Nitrospirota bacterium, assembly GCA_003252075.1. Classification (GTDB taxonomy): domain Bacteria; phylum Nitrospirota; class Thermodesulfovibrionia; order Thermodesulfovibrionales; family UBA6898; genus UBA6898. The sequence continues at coordinate 47,994 of QKDO01000080.1, read as the reverse complement.
CAAGGTCTCCTTCCCGCTGATAAATGTTTTCATGATGTTCCTGGGCATTTCGCTTGCCGGCAGGGCAAAGATGAACAGCGGCCTGTTCACTGCCGGCATGGGTCTGGGTGTCAGCCTTCTTTACTGGTTCGGCTATACCTTTTCCCTCTCGATCGGTTATGCAGGCATAGTACCGCCGTTTCTTGCTGCATGGGCAGTGCCGTTTGTCTTCGGGTCATTTGCCCTCTATCTGTTCGCAACCATGCCGGAGTAGCGATTGACCTCATGATGAGCCGTTCATTCCCGGGATATAGGGCATATATGATCACGTGCGGCACCCCTGCCGGCGTGCCGGCTGCTAAGCTCTGTCCGCGATATACGTCGTAACGTATTCCCGGTAACGTCTGCGCAATGCTCCGGTTACGGCACCGATCTCATACCGCATGTCTTCAATCTGCGCTACCGGCATGATCTCGCTGGTCGTGTTCGTAAAGAACACCTCTGAGGCCCGGAAGATATCCTCCGGTAGATATCTGCCTTCCTCCACGGGAATGCCGTCCTTTTCGGCCATGCCTATGACCAGTTCCCGCGTGATGCCGTCAAGCACGCCCACCTCGGCCGAGGGTGTGCAGAGAACACCACCCCGTACGAAGAAGATGTTGCATACGGTCCCCTCGGCGATAAACCCGTCGGCGTTCAGCATGATCGCCTCATAGGCATTGCGCTCCTTTGCCTCTATCTTCGCAAGGATATTGTTCAGAAAGTTCAGAGACTTTATCTTGGGGTCGAGCGCCGCGATAAGGTTGCGCCGCGTCCGTGCTATGATGAGCTTCACACCCCCGGCATAGAGTTCATCAGGATACTCCCTGAATTCCTCCGCGATCACCACAAAGGTCGGACGCGGACAGAGTGCGGGGTCAAGCCCGACCGGTCCTTTTCCCCGCGAAACCGAAACACGGATGTAGGCGCTCTTCAGCCCGTTTGCCAGCAGGGCCGCATATACCGCATCCGTAATCACCGGGGGCGCGGGGATCTGCAGGCGGATAAGACCGGCAGAGCGGCCAAGCCTTTCGATATGCCGCCCGAGCATGAAGACCTTGCCGTCATAGGCGCGCATGGTCTCATAGATGCCGTCGCCGTACAGGAACCCGTGATCGAACACCGAGACCACGGCCTCGTGTTCGGGAACGATTTTATCGTTGAGAAAGATCTGCATCGCTGACTCCTGGTTCATAAGATTTCGTATCATCACATTTTGACGGCGCAATAGCAAGCTTGCCTGTAAAGGAGGTATTGGGTATCATTACATACGGTGAAAAGAAGCGCGGCTTCAGCAACACAGGGTGATCTCCTTCTCGTCCTCCATGCACATCTCCCGTATGTCAGGTATCCGGAACATGAAAATCATCTCGAAGAGGCGTGGCTGCATGAAGCGATGCTGGAATCGTATATTCCCCTTATCCGGGTCCTTGAGGACCTTCTGAACGATGGTGTTGACTTCAGGCTCACCCTTTCGCTTACACCATCCCTTCTGGAAATGCTGGATGACAAGCTTCTGATGAAACGTTTTCAACGATACCTTGAAAGCCGTATAGACCTTGCGGAAAAAGAACGCTTCAGGACAAGGAACGACCCGGCTCTCGCCCCCCTGGCCCGGATGTACCATACGCGGTTCCTTGAGGTCCAGCATTTCTTCGACCGCACCTGCAAGGGAAATCTTATCCCTGCGTTCCGCTCACTCGGGCATTCGGGAAAGATCGAATGCATCACCAGTGCCGCAACGCATGCGTTTCTTCCCCTGCATATGTCAGAGCCGGCAACCCTGCGAGGGCAGATAGGTCTCGGGTTCAGCACCTTTCAGAGGCATTTCGGAAAACGGCCTTCGGGCATGTGGCTTCCTGAATGCGGTTATGCACCGGGGTTAGACGCCTACACGAGGGCGGCAGGGACCGGATACGTGTTTCTCGAAAGCCATGGCGTGCTCAACGCCGTGCCCAGGCCGAAAAAAAGTATCTATCGTCCGGTCAGGACACCTGCCGGGCTGATTGTGTACGCGCGCGACGCACAGTCATGCGCGCAGGTATGGAGCTCACGGGGAGGGTATCCCGGGAATGCTGTCTACCGCGATTTCTATCGCGACATCGGCTTTGACCTTGACGATACCTATATACAGCCCTATCTTCCCGGCGGGATCAGGACCTTCACGGGCATGAAATATTACCGGGTGACCGGAAAATCAGGACACAAAGAACCCTATCTCCCTGAACAGGGCCTGCAACAGGCGGCGCGCCACGCAGAGCATTTCCTGCAGGCACGGAGCGAGCAGGTTCTGTCCCTCAGAAATGCCCTCCGGATACGGCCGGTCATTACCGCCGCATTCGACGCCGAACTTTTCGGCCACTGGTGGTATGAAGGGCCGGAATGGCTGCGCGGCTTACTGGCAAGCCCCGCCTCAAGACACCGCACCTGCAGGTTTATGACCCCGTCCGAATATATTGCAGAGAACGATGCATTCGAGACGGTAAGCCCGTCTGCTTCGAGCTGGGGAAGGAATGGTTTCCACGAGGTCTGGCTTGCTCCGGCAAACAGCTGGATTTACCGGCACCTGAAGAAAGCTGCGGGGACCCTGTCGCGGCTCAGCAGAGAGCACGGAACTGCCACCGGCGTGTTCGAACGCGCCCTGAACCAGGCAGCGCGCGAACTCCTGCTCGCGCAGGCGAGCGACTGGCCGTTCATGATGAAGACGGAAACTGCCGCCGGCTTTGCAGAGGCTACGTTTCGGGAGCATATGGGCAACTTCTTTGATCTCTGCAAAGAGGTCTCGGCAGGCACGGTCCGTGAGGACCATCTGATCTTACTCGAGCTGAAGAGCCCGCTCTTCAGGGAAATTGATTTCAGGACTTTTGCAGGGAAGTGACCTGTGCCGCACCACCTGCAGGCAGATGCTACGAGAGAAGTTTCGTAAACGGATAGGATTTCAGGTAGGTGAGAAATTCGTCCACGGCATGCGAGGATACCGCGCCCTTGTTCGTGATCAGAGAGAATTCCCTGATCATTTTCTGCTCTTTTATCTTGAGGAGACTGAGCGTTCCGTATTTGCTTTCCTTCCGCGCCGCCCAGCGAGAGACGATAGAGATCCCCAACCCGTTCTCGACCGCCTCCTTGATCGCCACCGTGCTGCCGAGCACCATGGATATTTTCATCTCCTGAGGAGCTATGCCATGCATCGCGAGAAACTTCTCGATCATCTGGCGCGTGCCGGAACCGCCTTCCCTGAAGATGAACGGCTCCTTCGTAAGCTCGCTGACCGAGATATCCTTTTTCTTCGCCCACGGGTGATATGACGGGACAATAAGGACAAGTTCGTCCGAAAGAATCTTTTCAACGATCATCTTCTGACGCGTGACCTCGCCTTCGACCAGGCCAAGGTCGATATTGCCGGAGTTGAGCAGCTCAACAACGCGTTTGGTATTGCCGACCAGGAGGTGGATCTTGATCTTCGGATGGGTCTTTTTGAAATCCGTGATGACCACGGGGAGGACGTAATTGCCGATGGTCGAGCTTGCGCCGATGCTGATGCTGCCTTTGACGAGCCCGGTAAGCTCACCGATCACCTTCTCTGCATTCGCATACAGACTCAGGATCTCCTTGGCATACTTGTACAGCACTTCACCTGCCGGCGTAAGCGTCACGGTACTGCTGGACCGGTCGAAGAGTTTTGTCTCATAGATTTCCTCGAGTGCCTGGATCTGGAGGCTGACGGCTGGCTGGGTAAGATGGATAATCTCGGATGTCTTAGAAAAGCTTTTCGTTTCAGCTACCGTACAGAACACCTTGAGTTTGTGATCTTCCATGGCTCTCCTTTAGCTTTCTGTCCTGACTATCTGCCGAAGCAGTCCGTAAGCCGAGTTCTGTCATCCCGAAGATCGGGACGGTAGTCATTCATCTCAGCCCCGGCCTCTCAGCCGGGATCATGCGGCCTAACCCGTTCTGTCTCCCACAAAGGGAATTGAGGGGGCACCTCTCATAACAGAACCTATTTGGCCTTGCTCCAGGCGGGGTTTACCAAGCTGCCCGGTCACCCGAGACACTGGTGAGCTCTTACCTTCCGCCAAAACAGCGGATCCGCCGGAGGCGGACACCTTTTCACCCGTTCCCTTGTACAGGGTGGTTTCCCTTTCTGTGGCACTTTCCTTCCCGTTGCCGGGACTCCGTGTTACGGAGCGCCTTGCCCTGTGGAGCTCGGACTTTCCTCCCATGATGCGCATCTGCGTTCCATGGGCGACTACCTGGACTGCTCCGGCAGTTTATAACTAGTTTTTATAATTATATAATAAAATCTTTCGCTTTGGGAAGTCTTTTGGGGTCTTCGGCTATGCCTGCCCTGCGGGTCTCTCTTCTTCATAGTACAGGATTCGGTGGCACTGCGGACATTGGATAAGGTCTTCGTTCTTCCTGATCTCCACAAAAAGCTGTGGAGGGATATTCATGTTGCAGCCGAGACAGATTTCCTGGTCAGCCCTGGCCATGGCCATGCCATTGCCCCTTTTCAGGAGTGCGAGATAGGTCGCATAGATGTCGGGCTCAAGCTGGGATACGGTCTTTGCCCTGTCTTCCTTAAGCACGGCCAGTTCCTGATCGAGCCGGGATACCTCGGCATCAAGTTCCTTTTTGAAGGCCTGTATCTTTTCCTCTTCGGCCCTCACGCTCTTTTCCCGCGCTGATATCTCCTTTTCCATGGCTTCCATCTCATCCATGAGTGTCAGGATCTGCTCTTCAATGTTGCCGATCTCTTTTTCAGAGACCTCGATCTCCTTCAGGTGCGCCTGGTATTCTTTATTGGTCTTGAGATCGGACGCGCGGTTCTTCATCTTCGCGATCTTCTCCTGAGTCTCCGTCAGGGTTGATTCCCTCTCCTTTTTTTTCTTTGCAAGGGCAGTCGCCTTCTGGCGGATCTTCTCGAGTTCTGCCTTGGCATTTCTGAGGGGTTCGTCTACTTCATTGACGCGAAGAGGGACTTTGTCGATGAATCTCCGCTTTTCCAGGATGGCGGTGTCTGCCTGTTGCAGTTGAACAAGACGTTTCAAGTATTCCTGCACCAATCCTCCAGAGCTGTGGTGGGCCCACCAGGACTCGAACCTGGGACCAACCGGTTATGAGCCGGTAGCTCTACCAACTGAGCTATGGGCCCCCAAGAAGACAGTAACAAGTGATCCGTGCATCGTGATGAGCACCATATAGAATATCAGAGAACATCACCGGTTACTCCCTGTAAAGGTAATTTGCTACTATAAAGGGCCTGATCCTTTTAGTCAAGTTAACGCCTGCGACGGCGGCGCACCCTTCGACCGCCGCGCATCACAGGTCAGTTGCCGACGGTCCCCGCTGCTACTTGTTTTCGATGAAAGTCCGGAGCCATTTGCTCCGCGAAGGGTGCCGCAGTTTCCTGATCGCCTTCACCTCGATCTGTCTGATGCGCTCCCGCGTGACCTCGAATTCGTTGCCGACGTCTTCGAGCGTATGCGGGACCTCATCGCCGATACCGAACCGTTTCTTGATGATATCCCGCTCTTTTGGTGAAAGGGTAGCGAGTGCGAAGTCGATGTTCTTCCGCATATCGTCATGGATGGCGATGTCCAGCGGCGAGAGCGTTGTTTTGTCTTCTATGAAGTCCCGCAGATGACTGTCGTCCTCTTCACCGACCGGCGTCTCAAGAGAGATGGGCTCCTTGGAGATCTTCAGCATGCCTCTGACCTTTTCCACCGGTAACTTCAGACGGTCGGCGATCTCATCAGGCGAGGGCTCCCGCCCTTTTTCCTGGACGAGTTCCCGTACTCCTTTGGTCATCCGGTTGATGGACTCGACCATATGGACCGGTATTCTGATCGTACGCGACTGATCTGCAAGCGCACGGGTTATGGACTGACGGATCCACCACGTAGCATAGGTGCTGAATTTGTAGCCACGCCGGTATTCGAATTTTTCGACGGCCCTCATCAGGCCGATATTTCCTTCCTGGATCAGGTCGGAAAAACCAAGACCCTTGCCGATATACCGTTTGGCGATGCTTATCACAAGTCGCAAGTTTGCTTCGGTCAGTTTCCCTTTGGCATCATCAATGTTCCGCTCCTCCTCTATCAGCACCCTGAGCGCCTCCCGCATATCTTCATACTTCGCGCCGATGAATTCCTCGGTCTGCGCGATTGTCCGTTTGAGGGTCTCGCTTTCCTCCAGGACCTGCATGATCTCCTCAGCGACCGCTTTGTTCTTGACGTTCTTCGGTACCGCCGCCTTCCCGCGCCCTTTCGGCTCAAAACCGAGGTATGCCGCCTTCTGCGCAGCATACCGAAGCAACGTGTGCGCTTCGTCAAGACGCATGACCGCCTTCTTCAGTTCTTCGGAAAAGGCGTGGATCACGTCGTCCTTCAGCCGGAGTTCATATACTTCATTCAGGATCCTTTCCCGGTTGTCGCCGAGGGCCTTCAGCAGCTTCTGGCCGGGATTTTTCCCCGCTTCGCTCAGCTTCTGCAGAAGTTGCCTGCGCTTCAGGGAAAGAGCTTTCATCTTCAGCGTGATTTCATAAAACCGCCTCTTCTCATAGGAGAGATCCTCTTCCATCTCTTCCTCGCCGTTCTGGATGATATCCCCAAGTGGCGCATCTCCTGCCTCAACCATCTTGCCCAGTATAATGAGCTTCGTTATAGCAAAGGGAAGCGTGAAGATGACCCCGGCAAGCCTCTCCTTACCCTTCTCTATCTTCGTGGCAAGTTCGACCTCGTTTTCCTTGGTCAGGAGCGGTACGCCGCCCATTTCCTTGAGATAGACCTTGATCGGGTCATATTCTCCTTCGATCGTCTGGTCCTTGCGCCCTTCTTCCTCCTCTATAACCTCATCCTCGGCTTCCTCATCCCTCTTGTCAAAGGCATTCTCCTTGTCAAAATCATACTCTTCGAAGTACTCGTTGAAATCGCTCTCGTTGAAATCGTTATAGTCTTTCATGTCTCTTTCCCTTAATGGATTGTTTCTTTTCGATCAATAATGCGTTAATCAGGTGAATATCCTCAGCCTCGCGCGCCTGATGCAGGCGCTCTTCGAGCTTCTTTTTCTCGATTTTCGCAAAACAGTCTTCTATAACGCGGTCGACCAGCGCGGTGTCAAAGCCCGGATCGACCGAAAGGCGGGTAAAGAGGAGCCGTTCTTCTTCCCCGGCACCTTCAAGCACCGAAGCCAGATTGACCCGGTCAGTTGCCCCCGCTATCCTCCGGAAAAGCGCTCCTGCAGCCGGATCCCTCACAGCGTCCAGGTCAATCCGTGCAAGTACTGCGTCGGCCTTCTCGGGGAAGGCGATAACCGCACTCAGCAGGAGCAGCTCTTCTGCATTCCCGGCAGTGGCCGGACGCCGTGCCGCCGGCGTGACCTGCTCTCCGGACCTTCTTCCTTTTACTTTCTGAAACTCCGCCCGCAGTGCGGTCTCCTGAATCCTGGTCCTGCCGGAGAGTTCCACCAGCATCTGCTCGGCTTCCAGGGTATCCTTCATCTCCGCGATAACGGCCAAAGCTTCCCGCACCGCATCGGTCCTGCGTCCCTTCGCAATACTGAAGAGGAAATCGATCACCGTCTGCGCCCTTTCGAGCAGGTTGTTGAACGGTCCGCTCCCGTGCTTCCTCAAATAACTGTCCGGGTCGTCACCATCGGGCAGCAGGAGAATCCTGGCATGGAAATCGTTCTGGCTAAGCAGGGGAAGGGCCCTGCGCGCAGCGGCAATGCCCGCGGCGTCGCCGTCAAATACGACAACCGCTTCCTTGGTCAGCCTCCTCAGCTTTTGCAGATGACCAGGGGTTAGCGAGGTGCCCAGCGGTGCCACGACGTTCCGGATACCGTACTGGTGACAGATGATGACATCCATATATCCTTCGACCATGAGCACCAGCTCCTGTTGCCGGATCGCTTCCTTCGCCGTGAACAGGCCGTACAGGGTCTCTGATTTCTTGAAGACCGCTGTTTCCGGCGAATTGATATACTTCGGCAGGCTGCTGTCCATGGCCCTTCCGCCAAAGGCGGTCACACTGCCCTGTATTCCCATGATCGGAAAGATGATACGGTCGCGAAACATGTCATACATACCCTTTTCACCGGAAACCGCAAGCCCGGCATCCCTGACGATCGTATCGTGGTATCCCCTGCCTTTCAAGTACTGCAGAAGATTATGCCACCCGGCGGGAGCATAGCCGATTCTGAAGAGCTCTGCTGTCTCCCCGCTGATTCCGCGCTTCCGGACATACTCCGCAGCGGACCGCGAATCTTTCAGTTTTCTGACATAAAATTCGGCGGCATCTCCAAGGGCCTTCCGGACCTGCTCGTCCTTCTCGACCCTTTTCCTGTCAGACGTGCCGGCCTGCAGCTGGATGCCCGCCTTGCGGGCAAGCATCTGAAGCGCCTCGGGAAAAGGCAGATGCTCATACTGCACCAGGAAAGCTATGACATCTCCGCCCGCGCCGCAGCCAAAACAATGAAATATCTGCTTTGACGGGCTGACCATGAACGATGGGGTCTTCTCGGAATGAAACGGACAGAGACCTTTCCAGTTCTGCCCCGACTTCCTGAGCTGGACATAGTCGGAGATGAAATCCACAATGTCTATTCTGTCCTTTATTTCTTCAAGAACCCTGTCTGATTTCATACGCTCCCGGGACCGGAATTATTCCGCGATATTTTACCATGGCAGGTCGCTTTTCTGCCGCAGGAGGGGTGCTCAGGAAGATCTGCTGATGCGCGAGAATCCCGAACAGGAGAGGACATCGATGCCGGAGCTTTCTAAAGACGCATCGATCAGCAGGTTCATGCCGAGATTGTCGCTGGAGATATGTCCTGCGATAACGATATTCAGATGGTTTTTTTCGGCCTCTTTCCGGTGCTCTTCGCTGATATGCATGCCGACGATGGTATTCACTCCTGCCGTAGTCAGGCTTTTGAAGATATCTTTTGACCCTTCCGTGCCTCCGGTCATATCCACAAAGATCTTCCCCGCCCTCCTGGCCTTGGAACCCTGAAGGATCCTGGGACCGGCGCCGTTCTTCTGAGACTCCCGGTATTCCGGCACCGCATTCAGGATATCGATGACATCAGAAAGCGTATACGGCGCCTGTTCGTCGAACATCCTCTGGAGGAAGGTGACGACCATGTTGTCTGCAGGCGTATGCAGACAGAGAAAGGGTATGTCCAGAAGTCGCGCTGCATCAACCGCCCTGCTGTGGTTCACCGGCATGAGCCGGCGTTCGATCTCCTTCGCCCTGCCTTCCATGAGGTCTTCAGCAATATTGATCGGCACACCAAAGCGGCTGAGGATATCGGACTGCATATACATGACTGCCGGGAGGTTGGCAAGCGCCATGCCTTCGGGATGGTGCGCGATGACGAGATCGATCTTTTCGCCCCGCTCCCTCAGTCGGTCGGCAAGAAGTATCTCTCCTACCTCTATGTCGATGCCGACGAGCACCCGCTGCACTTCCCCGTATCCATTGCCGTGCAGGATACGGGAGTCGGCATAGGGGTTCTGCAGCGACTCACGGTCAAAGAGGTCCTGCTCCTCTTTCTTCAGGTCCTGGTAGTCCTTCTCAAGGCGGCGCAGTTCCTTGTTTACGGCATCGCGGCCCCGAGGATCATGGGCAATGCCGGTCTCGATCGCCCGTTGATAGAGCTCCCGGAGGGTCATCAGGCTGATCTGCCGGAAGAGGAGAGCAGTTCTTTCACCCGGCTATTGACCCATTTGCCGTCCGCAACTCCCTTTATCTTCGGCATGAGCAGTTTCATCACCTTTCCCATATCTGCGTCCGAACGGGCAGACGATTCCTGTATCGCCTGGACAATGAGCTTCTCGACCTCATCCGGCGAAAGCTGCGCGGGCATATATGCCTGCAGCACGGCGAGTTCCTGCCGCTCTTTTTCGGCAAGCTCCTCCCTGCCTCCAAGGGAAAATTGTTCTATGGACTCGCGCCGCTGCTTCGCCATAGATGCAAGGACCGCGAGCACCTCTTCGTCCGAGAGTTCCCGGCCCTTGTCTATCTGGACATTCTTGATCGCTGCCTTAGCCATGCGAAGGGAAGAGCGATGTATCGCGTCCGAGCGTTTCATCGCTGCCTTGAGATCTTCATCAAGCCGTTTCAGCAGGGACATGCTATCTCATCCCCATTTTGATTCTCTTTGCCGCTTTCTTTCGCGCAGCTATGGCCTTCTTTTTCTTTTTCACGCTCGGCTTTTCGTAGTGCTCGCGCTTTTTAACCTCGGAAAGAATCCCTTCCTTTTCACACTGCTTTTTGAAGCGCTTAAGAGCATTTTCGAACGAATCGCTTTCGCGCACCCTGATTGAGGGCATGCATATATCACTCCTCTCTGTTTGAAAAATAAAAAGAATTTTATCAGTTTATCCATACACGTGTCAATGCAGAAAAAGACAAGAAATGTTTGAAAATAATAGAAAATATTGCCCTGGTACCGGCGCGGTCGTCCTACTTGCCGCGTAATCTGATAATGAAAGTGCACATGGCAGGAAAAAAGGGGGCTCAGCCGCCCCCTGCGGGAGTGTTATGCCCGGTCTGCAGAGCCGAGCACTTCCTTGTTCTTATGGATGATCATCTTCGTCAGTTCATCACGTGCCGGGCCGAGGTATTTCCGCGGATCGAACTCTGCAGGCTTTTCAGTAAAGACCTTGCGGATCAGGGCGGTCATGGCCAGGCGTCCGTCACTGTCGATGTTGATCTTGCAGACCGCGCTCTTTGCCGCCCTTCTGAGCTGTTCCTCTGGGATACCTACGGCATCCTTCAGTTTGCCGCCGTTTGCATTGATCATCTGCACATACTCCGGGATGACCGATGAGGCGCCGTGCAGCACGATCGGGAAGCCGGGTATTCGCCGCTCGATCTCTTCCAGGATATCAAAGCGCAGAGGCGGAGGGACCAGAACGCCGCGATCGTCGCGGGTACACTGCTCAGGCTTGAACTTCATAGCGCCATGCGACGTGCCGATGGAGATGGCAAGGGAATCGACCCCTGTCTTGCCCACGAAGTCCTCTACCTCCTCGGGCTTGGTATAAGTGGATTTCTCGGCAGAGACCTCGTCTTCGATGCCTGCCAGAACACCAAGCTCACCCTCTACCGTTACATCCTGCGCATGGGCGTATTCCACGACCTGTTTCGTCAGCCTGATATTCTCCTCGTAGGAATGATGGGACCCATCGATCATGACCGAGGAAAAACCCGAGTCGATGCAGGACTTGCAGAGTTCAAAGGTGTCTCCATGGTCAAGATGGAGTGCAAACCTGACCGCAGAGCCGGCGTCCCTGATCATCGCCACCGCACCCATGGCAAGGAAGCGCAACAGGGTCTGGTTGGCATACTTCCGCGCACCGCTCGAGACCTGCAGGATGAAGGGTGAGCGCGATTCTACGCAGCCCATAACAATCGCCTGCAGCTGTTCCATGTTGTTAAAGTTGTATGCAGGAATGGCATATTTCCCCTGCATCGCCTTCTGAAACATCTCCCTGGTATTGACCAGGCCGATTTCCCTGTACGAGACCTTTTCCATGGTATCCTCCCTAAATGTATTCCAGATAAAATGCCCGTGTATTAGGAAGATTACCGCTCAGCGGCATGCCGGGTCAAGGTTTTTTGCTCGGCAACCTGCCGCGGAATGCCCCGGTGCTCTCCCGGATGCCGGGTTTTCTTGCACAAATCCGTGCAGGTATGATACATTTCATGCACCCCCAATACCGTAAAGGCAATGGTTCCTTTTGATGCAATCATCAATAGTCTCAAAGAGACGGTTATCCTTTTTGACAGGAACGGCAGAATGATATTCATCAACAAGAGCGGTGAGGAACTCTTCAGAAAAAGCTCGAAAGATATGGAAGGAAAACGATTTTCCCGGCTGGTCCCCGGAGAGAGAAAGATATCTCCCCTGATCAGGAAGACCGTGGCAGAGGAACGCTCGTTCCGGGGAAAATCGGTGAGCATCACCCTGGGCAGAAAGATCAATGTGGACTTCAGTCTCTCCCCCTTCTATACCCATGACCGGGTGGGAGGGGCTATCCTTTCCCTGTCAGAGAATCTTTCTCTTGCGGACCGTGAAGACCACGACCAGGAGTCACTCGTCTATCTGCTCGGCTCCATATCCCATGAGATCAAGAATCCTCTCGGGGGCATCAAGGGTGCTGCCCAGCTCCTTCGCCTGCACACGCCTGATCGATCGCTCGCGGAATACACTGACCTCATAATCCGCGAGACAGACCGGCTGAATGCCATACTCCAGGACTACCTCACCATCTGCAGAAAACCTTCATTCCATCCGGTCAACATTCACGAGGTCGTGGAGAAGGCGGTGACGATCCTTGCCGTGCCTATCAAAAAGGCCGGCATATCGCTCAAGCGGCTCTACGACCCCAGCCTTCCGCAGGTGCGCGGTGATGAGTCAAAGCTGCTCCAGGTCTTTCTTAACATCATAAAGAACGCTCTGGAGTCCATGGTCCGGGGCGGAACAATCGATATCTCCACTGCACCCTCCCAGGAATTGTTCGGTGATCACGGGAAGACCAAGCGCATGGCCCGTATCTCCATAACAGACACGGGAAAAGGCATGACCGATGCGGAGCTTCAGAAGATATTCATCCCCTTTTTCACCAGAAAGAAAGGCGGTACCGGCATCGGGCTTTCCCTCTCAAAAAGGATCATCAGCGATCATGGCGGCATGATCCGGGTGCAGAGCACGAAGGGCAGTGGAACATCCTTCTCGCTTTACCTGCCTTTCCAGGACAATGAATAAGAACATCCTCATCATAGACGACGACGAGAGCATCATCTGGGTCATTAAAAAGGCCCTGGAACCGCTCGGATACAAGATAACGTCCCGTACCAGGCTTGCATCGGGTCTGCGGGCAGCGGAGAATCACCCTCATCTTATCCTACTCGACCTCATACTTCCTGACGGCAACGGGCTGGAAGGGCTGCGTGAAATCCGGTCAGCCGATCCTGATATTACGGTCATCATGATCACCGCCAATGCAATGATGGAAAGCACGATCACGGCAATGAAGGAAGGCGCCTATGACTACCTCGAAAAACCCTTTGACCTGGAAGAGCTAAAGATCGTGGTCGAAAAGGCGTTCCGTGACCTCGCCATGAGACAGGAGCTGCGGGAACTGAAGAAGGCCGCATTTGAGACCGAGACGCCGCAGATGATAGGCAAGAGTCCGAAAATGCTGAAGGTCTTCAAGGACATCGGTAAGGTCGCGGCAAAAGACATTACCGTCCTCATTACCGGCGATAGCGGGACCGGCAAGGAGCTTGTAGCCAGGGCCATCCATTATAACAGCAGACGTTCCGGCGGACCGTTCATCGCCCTGAATGCTGCATCGATCCCAAAGGACCTGCTGGAGTCCGAACTGTTCGGTTACAAGAAAGGCGCATTTACCGGTGCTGTCAGCAACAAGACGGGAAAGATCGAGGCAGCAAACGGTGGCACGCTCTTCCTTGACGAGATTGCAGAGATGGACCCGAACCTGCAGGCAAAACTGCTCCGCTTCCTTCAGGACAAGGAATTTACCCCGCTCGGGAGCACGGAGAGCATCAGGGCTGATGTCCGCATAATCGGCGCGACGAACCGTGACCTTTCCGAGGCCGCTGCCCGGGGGAGCTTTCGTGAGGACCTCTATTACCGTTTTAATGTGGTTCAGATCAAGGTCCCCCCTCTCCGCGACAGAAAAGAGGATATCCCTCTCCTTATCAAGGCCTTCCTGAGAGATGCTGCGGAAAAGTTTGAGACCGGTGAAAAGGAGCTTTCAAAAGAGGCAAAGGTGCTGCTCACAAAATATGACTGGCCGGGAAATGTTCGCGAGCTCGAAAATGTGATAAAACGGGCCTGCGTGCTCTCAGCAGGCACCATGATCGAAAAAAGGGATCTTCTCCTGGAAGAAGACAGTGCCTATTCCATCAAGGAGTTCCTTGAAGAGAAACTCAAGCGGTACCTGAAAGATATGGCACGGGTCACGAACTTCAATCTGCACGACACTATTCTGTCAGAGGTAGAAAAAGCGCTCATCTCAATCGTGCTCAGGGAATCCAACGGCAACCAGCTCAAGACTGCCCGGCTTCTCGGCATTAACCGTAATACGCTCAGGGCAAAGATCAAGGAATACAAACTACCCTAGCGCCCTCCGTTCCTCGCCCCCATCTCAGACCCGTTGAGCGTGTTTCCATTTCCTGCTCATCTGCAGTCACCGGAATAGGAGGATTTGACGACGGTTCTCAGGGAGCTTCTTATGATTCTCGCCTGTCCGGAATGCAAAGAGACTGTACCGCTTTCCGAACAGAAGAACGGCCTGATCGATAAATCATGCGGTCTCCTCTATCCGATCCGGAACGATATTCCGGTAATTCTCGTTGGTGAGGCAGTGAAGGTTTAGCAGAATCCTTCGTAACGAGCAGCGATAATACGGGGCCCCGCTATGTTCACGGACAGCGAGAATTTTCTGCGGTGAGGGATGGGCTTGCGGAACGTGAGAGAATGCAGGCGGAGGACGGTAACAACAGGAACCGCCCCCTCAGATTCGGGATGCAGTTTCCCCCGGTGACAATCCCCAAGTGGAAATTCGGCGCGAAGATCTCGGAGGCTGCCCCATGCGCTCAGGGAGCAGTCGGAGGCAGCGTCCGGCAGGGGAGAACACCGATCATGCAGCAAGATAGGAAAAACGCTTCATGAAGTCAGATACGCTCATGCCAGCCTTGCTTGCAAGCGGTTCTATGCTGCCGGGCTCGAAATCCCCTTTTTCAAGCCGGATCATGTATTTCCTGCCAACCTCATAGGCCTCTGACCTGATATCGACGAGGCGCACCTTTGTCTTGACGGTTGCCGGGTCAGCCATCTCAACAAATGAGACAGGCCTGAGCCTGCCTTCATCAAGGGTGATCATGGCCCCGGTTCCGCCGCTGAGCAGGAAACGGACAGCCCCGTAGCCGAGGTCGCGGGTATACTCGATATCAAAGGGAATCGGATCGGCTGCACGTAATTCATAGCCGATGGTCTTATGGACAATGGTCATCGATACCCCGCGGCCATCAAGGCTATTCCTGACATAGTCGCCGATGATCCTGCCGAGCTGGATCTCTGAAAGCCGCAGTCTTCCCAGTTCGTCGCACTTGATGTCATCGCAGGAACGAAGTTCCTGCTCACCGATCTTTGCCGCAATGCCTTCAGCCAGCACCGCAATGCCATGATCTTTTCCCATGGCAAGCCGCTTAATGATCGAACCCTCAAGGATATCCGTGATCTTCTGAAAGTGAAGCGCCCCACCCGTGAACTCCTCGGGTATGA
The DNA here is from genome assembly GCA_003252075.1 of Nitrospirota bacterium. Classification (GTDB taxonomy): domain Bacteria; phylum Nitrospirota; class Thermodesulfovibrionia; order Thermodesulfovibrionales; family UBA6898; genus UBA6898. Next base: position 32,655 of record QKDO01000080.1, on the reverse strand, counting down.
GGGTCACGGTCGCACCGACAGCCTTCCCGATGCCGAGGGCAAGGTGGCCGGCGTTCCTGCCCATGGTCGTAATGAAATACCATCGCCCGGTAGTCCGCGCATCTTCCATGATGTTCTTCACGATCTCGACGCCCCAGTGGCGAGCAGTATGATACCCGAAGGAAGACCTGCCCCCCGGGAGCGGCAGGTCATTATCTATGGTTTTGGGGACATGAACGACCGAAAGTCTGCCCCGCGCCTCCCGCTCTATCCAGCGCGCCATGAAGGCAGTGCCGTCGCCGCCGATGGTGATGAGGTAGCGCACATTAAGCGCCTTCAGCATCTGCTGAAGCACCGGGAAACCTTTCTGCGCAACCTCCACAGGGTCGCGGGATGTCCGAAGGATGGAGCCGCCCGTGGTGTGGATCCGCGAGACCTCATCGATGCTCAGGTGAACCGCACTTTTTTTGTCCCCCGCGAAAAGACTCTTGAAGCCGCCGACAATGCCGATCACCTCTTTGCCCTCATTGACCGCCTCGATCGTTGCAGCACTGATAACACCGTTGATCCCCGGGGCAGGACCTCCGCCTACCACTATGGCTACAACATCCTTCTTCATGCTTTTTTCATGATGCCTTCATGTCTCCTCTCCAGTTCGGATCGCGTGCCCGTCCTATCCTTGCCGGTGTTCCTTCCGGAACGGACCTGTCTGCTTGACCTAGGGCATATTCTCATGCCAGAAGACAGCGCAATCCCTTGCGCCTGTCCCTGGCGGAGTTCGGGAAGCTGTTCGGCGGCCAACGTTCCCGGCACCGGGAACGCACAAGCCCTCACCTGCCATCATCCCCCCCTGAAGTATGTGCTCAGAACGTTCTGCAGATTACCGGCAATGCTGTCTTTGGCGTTTATTATATAGATTCTGCGGCCGATGCGAAAGAGTTCTTTTTCCATCCGTTCGACCGGAATATCGCCTTTTCCTCTCGTTGCAAGCTCTGCGTCGAACATCGGAACGATCTTGTCCTTCATCCTGAGTTCGGTATCCATGAGAAATATCGCGATCTCGGGGGCAAGGTCATCGACCCTGTCAAGGAATGCCGCTATTTCGCTTTCATAGATCTGTTTAGGCGGCGATGATTTGACCTCCGTGTAGCAAAGCACGCCGTCCAGCTTCGCAATGACATCATAATCCCCCCCCGTCCTCCGGCCCTTGAACCTGACTCCCCAGACAGCCTCTGCAGAGAACTCTTGCCTGAAGATCTCGGCCACATACCACTCGAGGGTCTCACCGAAGCTCCGGACTTGCTTTCCGGCAACCGCATACCCGTCGTCCTTGCCTATTATGAGCCTGATGGAAAGGAGATAGCTGATGTACTGGGCAGTCACATCATCAGTCGCATACCGCGCGACCATGCCCGGGGTAAAAAAAGCCTGATGTTTAATCACGTCCCGGAGGAACAGCCGAAAGGAATATCTGGCCATCATGTCATAAAAGACACCGCGATGCCGTTTCGAAGGGATGAGAAGATCTCCTGCGGGCTCCTGAAGGAATATCCTGAATCCGCGCCGTTTGAGAAGAACAGCGAGTGGAGATGAAACGATATTCAGCTGATGTCTGAGACGGGAAAGTTCCTGTTCAAGCCGCGCGTATGCTTTTTGGTCATGCTGTTCTGACATCTGTGCTCCCTGCCCTTCATCAGGGAAAGGGCTGGCAGGGCTATGCCTGTTTCCGGTCGCCGGCAGTGAACTTCACGGAAACTCTTCTATGCCGGGGACCGTCAAACTCGCAAAAGAAGATCGACTGCCAGGTGCCGAGCACGAGTTTCCCTTCCTCTACAAATACAACTGCGGACACACCGATGACCGAGGCCTTGATATGTGCCGAGGAGTTTCCCTCCCGGTGGTGATAATCTCCCTCAAAGGGCACAAGCTTGTTAAGGTGTGTCTGGATGTCGCGCTGCACTGACGGATCTGCGCCTTCATTGATCGTGATGCCGGCTGTCGTATGCGGCACGAAGAGATAGCAGACGCCGTTGCTGATCCCGGCCTCCTTGATCATCTCCTGGATCTTTTCCGTAATGTCGACAAATTCCGTTCTTGTTTTGCTCTTTACGTTGATATACCGTACCACCGGAACCCCCTGCTCTTTCAAACACCTTCAGCAAACACGCTGTCGAAAAAAGGCCGATCTGCAGTAAATGCAATCTCTATTATAAGAATATTTCCCGGCAAATCAAGGTCTCGTATCTTAACCATGTCCTTTCCCGTCGTGACGGCCCATTCAGCTCCTGACCCACTGCACTCCCGCGCGATCGCAGCGATGTCCTTCTGCGCATAGGGATGGTGGTCCGGGTACGTCTTCATGCCGGAGACCTCAGCACCGGCACGCGAGACCGTCTTTCTGAATGATACCGGATCAGCAAGACCGCAGAAACAGAAGACCTTCCTGCCATGAAGCCATGCAGGAGGTCTCTTCTCTCCTGACGGCAGGGTTATGGAAACAGCCCGATGATCGGGGAAAAAGATCGGTGCATGCCGGTTGAATTTTCTCAATTCAGCCACAAGGCCGCTGTCCTGCCTGGCTGATTTGGTGACCGCAATAACATCGGCCCGTTTCAGACCGGTCAATGGCTCCCGCAACCTCCCTGATGGCAACAGTTTCCTGTTACCGAAAGGGTTTCCGGCATCGATAAGTACAATGTCCCTGTCCCGGTGCAGTTGCCAGTGCTGAAACCCGTCGTCCAGGATATAGACGATCCTGCGGATGACTGACGGCGGGAGACCCTCGTTGCCGTCCCATGCCTGCAGTGCAAACATTCCGGCAACAAACCGGTCCGGTCCTTTGACGATCGGCACTCCGCGCAGTCTCTCCGCCATGAGGTACGGCTCGTCGCCGGCCTGGGCTGCGCTCAGCAGCGGTTCGTCACCCCGTGACACAAAACACGGCCCCTTTACGGTTCCCTTGTAGCCCCGGGTGAGGACCACCGGCAGGAATCCCCGCTTTTTCGCCTCCTCAGCTACGGCTATCGCTGCGGGTGTCTTCCCTGTACCGCCGACCGTAATATTCCCGATGCTGATAACCCTGCACGGAAGCCGTTTGCGGTTCCGCAGAGCGAAGAACCGCTTCACGGACATACCAACATAATACAGATATTCGAGCAGGTTCATGTCATGATATTCTACCGCAACTACCCGCAAAATCATGAGACATCTTTCACTTTTTCCGTCAAAGCCGTCTGCTGATGATACGTTCCGTGGTAGAATACACCCTGAAAATACAACCTGCTGACTCTGCAGCACGAGCGTGATAAACGCACAAGGAGATATTGATGGATAGATGCCCCTGCGGTTCAGATGCTGCATATGATGCATGCTGCGGACCCTTGATACAGGGTGAGCGTCAGGCAGCAACTGCGGAACAGCTCATGCGCTCACGCTACACTGCATATGTGATGAAAGAGATTGATTACCTGCGTTCTTCCCTTCATCCTGACCACCGGACGGATTTTAATGAAGAGACTACCCGCGCGTGGGCAGAGCGCTCTGCATGGCATAAACTCGAGATTGTAGGGACCGTCGGCGGGGGCCCGGACGACAGCGAAGGGACTGTCGATTTCATAGCAACGTTCACGGATAACGGGACCAGACATGAACACCATGAACGGTCCTCATTCAGAAAAGAGTCCGGCCTATGGTATCTCGTTGACGGCAAAGTGCTCCCGCCAAAGCAGGTTGTGCGGGCGGAGCCCAAGACCGGTCGTAATGACCCGTGTCCCTGCGGGAGCGGAAGGAAATTCAAGAAATGCTGCGGCAACTGAAACATAGCGATTACGCGGCATCCAAGGGGGGAGCATTATGAGCATTCTTCCGGAAGGCGAGCAGTTACGAAGGGCGGTCAAGTGGATATCAGATGAACGCTGCGAACACCCCGGCATTCCCCTCTTCACCCTCATCGAGAGGGCATGCCTCAAGTTCGATCTCACGCCGAAGGATGAAGAATTTCTTCTTCGGTATATCATGGAAGAAGGCCCGCAGGGACCATGAGCTGACGAGTTTCTCGGATGCGGCTGCAGCATTGTTTGGGATCAGGAGCCGAGGTCCGCACGGTTGGCCGCCGTTGCCGTCTCCTTCCCGCTGACCGGAACTGCTCTATCATTCCTGGCATGAAAACAGCTTCTCAAGTGGTATTTGCTTTGATAGATTGTAGTCAAGGAAAGAGCCGACAAGAAAGGGGAACGCAAACATGTATGCTGCAGGAAATATCACAAGAAACACAATCGCGATGGTCCTTGCGGGTGGAAAAGGGGAGAGACTCAGTCCCATTACCCTGCGCAGGTCAAAGCCCTCGGTTCCCTTTGGCGGAAAATATAAGATAATAGACTTTGTCTTAAGCAACATGTTTAATTCGGGCATCAAGAAGGTATACATCCTTACCCAGTACCAAGCATATTCCCTCAATAAACACGTCAAGGAATCATGGGCCAGATGGACCGGGCTGGGAGAGTTTTACGATACGATATCCCCCGAGACCGACAGCATAAGCCAGCAGTGGTTTTCAGGTACTGCTGATGCAATATATCAGAATCTGAGATTCATCAATTACTCCGGTGCAGATTTTGTGGTCATCTTCGGCGGCGACCATATCTATAAGATGGACATCTCCCAGATGATGGAATACCACCGCAGGAACAGGGCGGATCTTACCGTTGCCTCACTGGAGGTCTCACCTGAGGATGCCACCCGCCTTGGCGTGCTTTCCGTAGATGAAGACCTGAAAGTCATGTCATTTGTCGAGAAATCGCAAAATCCTCCCCGTATCCCCGGAAGGCATTCCTGTTTTGCATCCATGGGGAATTATATTTTCTCTACGAAAAAACTGGTCGAGGTCCTGCAGGAAGGGAAAAGGCATCATGAAGACCTTGATTTTGGAAAGCATATCATTCCGCTGATGCTTTCACGGGGAGACAAGATATTTGCCTACAGTTTCTTTGATAATGAAGTCCCGGGCATGGAGCCGAATGAGCGAGGATACTGGAAAGATGTGGGAACCATAGATACGTATTATGAGGCAAATATGGACCTTATCAGCATCAGTCCGCAGCTCAACCTCTACAATTTAGGCTGGCCCATCCTCACGAACCAGGGCAATCTTCCGCCGGCAAAGACCATTTTCGATGAGGAGGACCGGCGCGGCATAAACATCGACAGTCTTGTCTGCGGAGGCTGCATTACAAGCGGTGGTACCGTGCGCAGGTCTATACTCGGGCCTTGCAGCAAAATCAACAGCTACGCCCTTGTTGAGGATTCGATCTTGTTCGATAATGTCCAGGTGGGAAGGCATGCAAAGATCAGAAGAGCGATCATAGATGAAAATATCGTGATTCCGGAAGGAATGGAGATCGGGTTTGACCACGAGGAGGACAGGTTGCGGGGATGCATAGTTACCGAATCCGGGATCGTTGTCGTTGCCAAATGATGTTATGAGGGAATAACAGAGGCAGACATCGGAGAGAGCAGGGAACGGCGCAGGAGGCAAATGCCCTTGCGGGAGCTGATGAGATCAGGCTGAAGGCGGCAACCCGCTGTCTGCTCCGCACCGATGCGGGGAAAGACCTCTCTGCAGCGGGTGATCGTAACCGCATGGACAGCCTGACGATTCGAGGTCAAAGGCGCGGCATGCACGGTTGTTGACAGTTACGACAGCGACAGTGTGTTCCCGGTTATCGGCTTCACTGCAGCCGCGAACTTAGTCGGACTGAATATCCGTAACGGCGTTGTTGTCGCCTGAGGCCTTGCCAGAGCTTCCGGTCTTGCAGGCAGGTAATTACTCTAGGGAAACGAGCTACTCTGCGGTAATGTATTCCCCGATGATCTTTACTGCGCGGTCAACAGCGCCGGAATTTCTCAGGTATAGGGAGCGGGCCTTTTCCCCTGCTGCCCTTGCCTTTTCGGGCTGCATGAGAAGTTCCTTTATCTTCTTGGCAAGACCAGCCGCCGTTACCTCGAAGGCTGCGTCTTCATCAAGAAATGTTTTCGTGAACGGGAAGTTCTCCATGTGCGGTCCGCAGATGATCGGCTTTCCCCAGTAGGCAGGCTCAAGCGGGTTCTGGCCGCCAAACCCCTCAAAGCTCTTGCCCATGATCGCCATATCGGCAATGCTGTAGACAGCGCTCAATTCTCCCACCGTATCAAGCAGAAAGATATTAAATGATCTGCCTTGCAGCCCGGCGGTTTCCGTACCCAGCTCCGTACGTTTTATATAGCGCATGTCAGAGCTGATAATAGTCTCCTCTGCCTCTTTGAACCGCTCCGGGTGGCGGGGTGCGATAATGAGCTTGAGGCCGGGGAAGAGGTAGACGTTCTCCCGGTAGGCATCGATGATGATCTGCTCCTCTCCCGCGTGCGTACTGCCGGCTACGATCACCGGGCCCTTGATCCCCCGTATCCATTCAGGCACATCCTGCGAAATATCCATATCGAACTTGAAGTTGCCTGTGACCCTGACCTTCTTTTCATCAGCGCCGATCGACCGTATCCGCTCCGCATCGGAGCTGCTCTGCATGCAGAAGAGCGCTACCTCTTCGAAGACCTTCTTCATGAAAAAGGAGATCTTCCGGTATCCTTGTGCCGACTTCTCGGATATCCTGCCGTTGAGTACCAGAACCGGGACATTTCTCTCATGGGCGACCCTGAAGATATTGGGCCAAAGCTCGGTCTCCACCACGATGAAGAGCCTTGGCCTGAGTCGGGCAAAGCACCGGTTCAGGATGCATGCCAGGTCAAAGGGGAGATATACGATCATGGTCCCTTCCGGAGCGTTTTCCGCGGCAACCTTCCGGCCGGTATCGGTAATGGTCGAAAGGACAACCGGGAGATCCGGATAGGTCCGTTTCAGTCTTTTCAGGAGAGGTACCACGGCATTCACTTCACCGACAGAGACAGCGTGGAACCAGACAGGGGCAAGGGTCAGGGTTCGAAGATCACTGGCGAAGAGACCACATTTTTCCCGCAGCCACTTTTTTCGCAAATCCTTGGGGCGTTTGAAATAGTGCGGGATGAAGAGGATGAACAGCGCTACTGCATAAAGGATGCTGTAGACGAGGAACATGTCAGTCCTGTCTTTCCGGCTGCAACGATACCCGGCGTGCAGCTGAGGCAGGCAAAGCAGAAATCCGGCCGCAACGGTACCAAAGAGCACCGGAAGCCGCAACAGCATACTCATTCAGGGGGGGTCCGGGCGCTGAGCATCTGATACCACAATCCAAGGCGCCGGGGAGTCTCATCGCCCTGACCGGTTTTGAGAGGCATCGGCCAAATCCGTATCCCACATGCCCTTCACGTTATCTCTTCCAACCGGCCATGGCGATGATCAGGTCGGCCACCCGTTCTGAGGCATGTCTTTCGGCAAAGACCGCACGCACGTCTTCATATGCTTTCCGCATCTGATCGCGATACGTTGCATCGTTCATAATCTTATGCAGCTCCTGCAGCACGTTCTCTACGGTTGCATCCTTCTGGAGCAGTTCCCGAACGACCTCTCGGTCCGAAAGGATATTGATTAGTGAAACCCATTTGACTTTTACGATGCGTTTGCCCAACCAGAACGTCAGGGGAAAAAGCTTGTACATCACCACCAGCGGTACACCAAGCAGCGCCGCCTGCAGCGTTGCCGTGCCGGAAGCGATCACTGCATAGTCAGAAGCGGCAAGAGTCCTGAGGGATGCACTCTTATTGACCGATACGTCTTCAGCCTTCAGCATATCAATGCATGACAGGTGCTTTACCAAGTCAGTGTTCGGTGCAAAAGGGATACAGTACTGATATCCCGGGAATGTCCCTTTGCATGCCCTGACGATATCCAGCACCAGAGGGAGGAGCCGTTCCAGCTCCTGGGGCCTGCTGCCGGGAAGCAGAGATATGAGCGGCAGACCCGGATCAAGGCCCAGCTCCGCCTTCAGCGCATGCTTGCCGGTCTTCATCCCGCGTATCTCGTCAAGGACCGGATGACCGACGAATTCAACTTCAAGGCCGGTATCGCGGTAGATCGCTTCTTCAAAAGGAAGTATGACCGCCATTCTGTCCACCAGCCGGGAGATTTTCTTTACCCTGCCCCTTCTCCATGCCCATACCTGCGGGCTCACATAATAGAGCACGGGGATCCGCAGCATCCGCGCTTCTGCCGCCAGGCGGAGGTTGAAGTCCGGATAGTCGATAAGCACGAGGACAGAAGGACGATATTTGCGGAATGCATCAGAGGCTTTCCGGAACGTTTCCTTGAGTGTCCTGAGAGAAGATACGGCCTCGGCAAGACCGAAAGCGCTTGCTATGCCGGAAATGAGCTCGACACCGGCAGCCTGCATCCGTTCACCGCCGATGCCGACGACCCTGACCTGAGGGAATTTTTTTTTAAGCGCCTGTGCAAGGAGTGCTCCGTAGAGCTCTCCCGAGGTCTCGCCTGCAACGATCATGACCGTTTCAGACATTGTTGATGATCTCTGCGATCTCCCTTATGGTCTTCTCTTCAAGCTCCGGGTACATGGGGAGCGAAAGCACCTTCTCCGCTGCCTCTTCAGAAACCGGGAAGTCACCTTTCTTGTGGCCGAGGAAGCCCAGCGCCTCCTGCAGGTGCAGAGGGACCGGATAATAGACCACTGACGATACACCGGCCTCATGGAGCCTGTTCTTTATCTGGTCCCGCTTCGGACTCCTGATCGTGTACTGGTGATATACATGCGTCATGCCCTGCCGCTCTGCCGGCCTGAGCACACGGTCCGAAAGACAGGCATTATACAACGCGGCGTTTTCCCTTCTCCTGCTGTTGTAAGCGTCGATCCTCCTCAGCTTGACCAGAAGAATGCCGGCCTGCAGCTCATCGAGCCTGCTGTTGACACCCACAAACTCATGCTTATATGCGCCACGGGACCCATGATTCCTGAGCATCCTGATCCTGTCACCAAGACCCGTATCATGAAGCGTTACCAGGCCGCCGTCCCCGAACGCACCGAGATTCTTGCTCGGATAAAAACTGAAGCACCCGGCCTCGCCGAAGCTGCCGGTCTTCTTTCCCCTGATGCCGGCGCCGAATGACTGGGCACAGTCTTCGATGACAGAGAGGTGATGTTTCCCGGCGATTGCCATGACGGCATCCATATCTGCAGGGTGGCCAAAGATGTGCACCGGGATGATAGCCTTAGTCTTTCTTGTTATCTTTGCCTCAATCTGTACCGGGTCGATATTCATGGTCTCGGGGTCAATATCGGCAAAGACCGGTCTGGCGCCGGTATAGAGGATCGATTCCGCGGTGGCAAAAAAGGTGAACGGCGTGGTTATCACCTCATCGCCCTCTCCTATGCCAAGCGCCTTGACAGCGAGATGCAGGGCATCCGTGCCGGACGCAACCCCTATGGCCTCGGCCACGCCGTGATAGGCAGCCATCTTTTTCTCAAACTCCGAAACTTTGGGACCCAGAACATAATGGGCACTCTCAAGGATCTCGGTCACGACAGCAAGGACCTCTTCCTTAATTCCGGCAAACTGCTTTTTCAGATCTATCATTGGGACCATGTTCTCTCGTTCTCCATTACCGTAAATTATTATTGTTTCAGTATTTCGTTGATCCTGAGAACGATCTCCAGTGCCTGCGTCGCCTCCCTGCCGGATACCCGCGGACATGACCTCCCCCGAACACAGGAAACAAAGTCTTTCAGTTCTTCCCTGAGCGGTTCCCTGCTCTCGGGCCTGATCACGTCGAATGCGATACCGGCAGCACCCTTGAAATACTTTCTCACTTCCTGGGTCTGGTAATCAACGGATATAAACGTGTCCTGCTGGTGGATTCTCAGCCGCCGCACCTTCTCCGCTGCCAGCCGGCTTGCCGTGATAAGCGCCTTGCAGCCGTTCTCGAACTCTATCCACGCCTTTACTGCATCGATCTTGCCGGTAAGCACCCGGTCACCCACTGCACTGATGCTCTTTACGGATGACCGCACAAATCCCGTGACAATATCGATATCATGGATCATAAGATCAAGGGTGATATCCACGTCCGTGCCCCTGCCGAGGAAGGGGGAGAGCCTTTCAGCCTCGATAAACCGCGGTTCCTGTATCAGTTCTGCTGCGGCAACGATACCCGGATTGTAACGCTCCAGGTGGCCTACCTGCAGGATGCGGTTTCCCGCATCAGCCACGCTGATAAGTTCGCGCGCCTCATCAAGAAGTTCCGTGATCGGCTTCTCGATAAAGACATCCCTGCCAGCCCTCAGGCAAGCACGTGCGATTTCAAAGTGCGTTGTTGTCGGGGTAACGATGCTGACCGCATCGCACTGCCCAGCGAGCTCGTTCCATTCGCCGAATGACGCACATCCGTACTTTGCCGCTATCTCATCAGCCCTTGCTTTGTCCGCATCCGCTACGCCGGTCAGTTCCACACCCTCAAGACCGGCAAAGATGCGTGCATGGTGCTGTCCGAGGTATCCGACGCCGATCACACCGACACGCAGTGGCACACGCTCCCCTTTCTTTCAAAATAAACGATATATTGCACTATCGCAGGCCTTTTCAGCAAGGCACCGGGGATTTCTTGTATTCGGGCAAGTTCCCTAGGTAGAATAGAAAATCGTGGAGATCGTTCGATCATATCTTCTGGTCTGCCTCACCTTGGCATGCATGGCAGGCTGCGCACCGCAGCAGACGACGAGGGGCGAACCTGCCGGCATACCAGACGATATCCTCTCAACAGAACTCAGGGAACAGAAAGAAAGAACCATCCGGAATGTCATGGCTGCGATTGATGAACGAAACCACGGGATTGAAACAGACACGGAATGGATCGACTGGGCGTATCAGGGTCTTTCCCTCGCTAATCTGAACACCCTATCCCCTGACCAGTACGAACGCTACAGAAAATATGTTGACCATGGGTCTGCATACATCTTTGTCCATCCTTCCTATTCGCTTTTTTTCGATGCGAAAAAGCCCGGCTTTCTCAAGAGATCCGCGGATCGGCACGGGAGCATCGTCGACAGTTTTCTCGAAACCTCCCCTGATACTGCGGTCGCGGTGCTTGAGCAGGAACAGCTGAAATTCGAGAAGAACTTCATTGAATATCTTACGACTGAGGAGAAGCTTGTCATTCTGGTCCTCCCTCGAGATTACCGCCACGCAATGAACTACGGATATACGGAGGGTCCTGATGAATATGCACGCTATCTCAACGGGATCGCAAACGGCTCCCCTGCCATCCTCTATCTCGAATCTGAGTCATCAAGCAGCGGCAAACTCCTTGCCGATGACCTCATTCCCCTGTTGTCGTTCCTGAAAGCGGTCGGTGCAGAAACTATGCTGATCGGCGGCGGCTATGTTGGACGGTGTCAGAAAGAGTTCTACCAGTACATGACGAACTTTACCGCTGCGGACAGGTATTATATTGTCCCGGAGCTCTCGACATTCTCCCCTGAAGATATATCCGAGGAGACAGCTGCAGGGTTTATCGAAAACTCCCGGCTCAATGTTCAGGCCTGCGCTGCATATGTCAAGTTCAGGATGCAGGGAAATGTCCGGATTCGCCACCTCTCTCCCCAGTACCGGGACTTCATATTGCAGAAAGATGCTGCAGGTGCACCTGCGGAAGTGGCGGCGGAAGGGTACCGGCACAGAGAGGGAGCTTCATCTGCGCCGATGGCTTTCATTACCCCAGCCGAGCCTCCCACAGGAATCGGTGCGATTCCTGCGGGAGACAACGAAGACTATGCTTTGTTTTTGTGGAAAGGGCCATTATGATCAAGGAGGCCATCAACCTTCTCGTCGGGGGTATCCACCTCTCTGAAACCGAAATGGCCGAATGCATGAAAGAGATCATGGAAGGCCGATCCACGGATGCGCAAATCGGTTCGTTTCTCACCGCGCTCAGGCTCAAGGGCGAGACGGTCGATGAGATCACCGGTGCAGCGCGGATCATGCGGGACAAGGCGGCCAAGATCACGGCGCCTGAGGGCGTACTTGACACGTGCGGCACGGGCGGTGACATGTCCCACACCTTCAATATATCCACAACGGTTGCTTTGGTGGTTGCGGCAGCCGGCGTCCCTGTTGCCAAGCACGGGAATAAGGCCGTATCGAGCAAATCAGGCAGTGCAGATGTCCTGGAGGCGCTCGGTGTCAAGATAGACCTCGCGCCGGACAAGGTGGAAAAATGTCTTTTCGCCACAGGGTTCGGTTTTCTCTTTGCCCCGCTTTTCCACCCTGCCATGAAATATGCAATCGGTCCCCGGCGGGAAATGGGCATTCGCACGATCTTCAATATCCTCGGCCCCATCACGAACCCGGCAGGAGCGCGTCGCCAGATCCTGGGCGTTTTTTCCGCCAAGCTCACTGAAACCCTTGCGACAGTACTCGGCAATCTCGGCGCAGAAGATGCCATGGTCGTACATGGTGAAGACGGACTGGATGAGATCACCGTAACCGACGGCACACAGGTCTCGCGGTTCAGCCGGGGCAGGGTCGAGAACCTTATCATCGCTCCCGAGGACTTCGGCATCAGCAGGGGAAGGCGGGATGACCTGGTGGGAGGCGATAACAAGGAAAACGCGGCACTCACACTCCGTATCCTGCATGGCGAGAAAGGATCGAAGAGGGACATCGTACTGATCAATGCGGCAGCTGCCCTCGCGGTAGCAGGCAGGTCGAACAACTGGAAAACAGCCCTTGCCCTTGCTCAGGAGACGATCGATTCAGGCAGTGCGGCAAAAAAGCTTGAGGAGATCAGGAAGGTCTCGAACAGCCTCTAACCCCGGGGCTGCTTCAGCTTCAGGAAATTTTTCAGCAGATCTTTTCCCGCAAGGGTCAGTATCGATTCGGGATGAAACTGCACCCCCTCGATGGCCAGCTCTTTATGCCGCACCCCCATGATCTCTCCTGCTTCAGTCCATGCCGTGGTCTCAAGGCATTCGGGCCGTGTTTCTTTCCTGATGAGCAGTGAATGATACCGTGTGGCTTCAAAGGGGTTGGGCAGGCCCGCAAAGATGGTCTTTCCGTCGTGATGGATCAGCGAGGTCTTGCCATGCATGAGCCGCGGCGCGCGGATAATCTCTCCCCCGAAGGCAGCACCTATCGCTTGGTGGCCGAGACATACGCCGAGTATCGGCAGTCTCCCTGCAAAATGCCTGATCGCCTCGACCGAGATCCCCGCCTCGTTGGGCGTGCAGGGTCCGGGGGAGATAACGATCCGGTCGGGCTGCAGTGTCTCGATCTCGGCAAGGGTGATCCTGTTATTCCTGAATACCCGTACATCCTCGCCCAGTTCACCGAAGTACTGGACCAGGTTATAGGTGAACGAATCGTAGTTGTCGATCATTAATAACATCGGGGGGTCCTCTTCATTCCTTGTTCCTGCAAGCATTTATGGTTATCTTCCGGAATCATACCATCTTGGCATGGACCTGTCAGCGGGACTGAAAAACCGTTTGCAGCGATTCCAAAATGCATCGGAAGCCACCACGACCGCATGTCCTGGAAGCCCTGGATATTCAAAGACTCCATGAGAGTACGATGCAAGGCCAAGGGAAGTGTTACTCCATGGAACGGTTTTGCATGCCATCTGGCGGGCCCGGATTCAGCAATCAGATATCCGTCACGGCTTGCCGGATACATCAATCCAGTCCCTCTTCCGCCATATCGACCGCCTTCATCATGCCCTTTGCCTTATTGACCGTCTCCACGTATTCCTTTTCCGGATCGGAGTCGGCAACAATGCCGGCGCCCGCCTGCACATGGACTTTGCCGTCCTTCATGATGAGCGTACGGATCGTGATGCACATGTCCATGTTGCCCGAATAGCTGAAATACCCGACCGATCCCGCATAGGGGCCGCGGCGGGCCGGTTCAAGTTCTTCGATGATCTCCATGGCCCGTACCTTCGGCGCACCTGACACCGTCCCTGCAGGGAAACACGCTGCTAGCACATCAAAGGCATCAAGGCCATCCTTCAAGTCGCCTTCCACGTTTGACACGAGATGCATCACATGGCTGTAACGCTCTACGGTCATGAGGTCGGTCACCGTAACCGATCCTATTTTTGCAACCCTTCCAACATCGTTCCTGCCGAGGTCGACCAGCATGATATGTTCGGCTATCTCCTTGGGATCGCTTTTCAGCTCTGCCTCGAGCGCACGGTCAGCAGACTCGGTCTCGCCCCGACGTCGGGTTCCCGCAATAGGACGAAGCACGATCCTGCCGTTCTCCATGCGAACCAGGATCTCGGGAGAAGATCCCACCAGTTTTGCCTCCCCGGTGTCGAGATAGTACATATAGGGTGACGGATTGATCACCCTCAGCGCACGGTATGCCGTGAAGGGATCAACCCGGGACGGCCGTTCGAATCTCTGGGAGAGCACGACCTGGACAATATCTCCGGCCATGACATATTCCTTGCAGCGCTCTACGGCAGAAAGGAAATCCTGTTTCTGCATGTTCGAGACAAACCCGGCAGAACTGCCGCCATCGTCACGGTTCAGCAGTTCTGCCGGAGATGTGAGACGGGTAATGATCGCATCGATCTTCTGCACGGACTCCCGGTAGACAGCCTCGACGTCTCCGCCATTGACATGGGCATTCGAAACGACCTGTATCTTCTGCCGGAGACTGTCGAAGATGAGCATGGTATCCGTGAGCATAAGAAAGAAATCAGGCAGTCCGAGGTCCTGTTTCTCGCTCTGCTGCACCTGCTCGAAGAACCGGACCATGTCATAGCCGATATACCCGACAAGACCGCCGAAGAACCGGGGCAACCCCTTCACTTCGACAGGACGAAACGCGGCTATCTCCTGTTTGATGATATCAAGAGGGTTGTCAGCCTCGATCACCACAGGGGCGTTCTGGTCCTCGATCACTTCGACCGTCCTGCCCCTTCCCCGCAGGACCTTTGAGGGACGTGACCCGATGAAGGAGTATCGCGCCCACTTTTCTCCGCCCTCGACACTCTCTAGCAGGAACGACGGTCTTCCGCCAAGTCTGAGAAATGCCGTCACCGGAGTAAAGGTATCGGCAAGAATCTCTCGGTAGACGGGGATAAGGTTCCCCTTCTCGGCAAGTCTCCTGAACTCTGCTATGTCCGGGTAGTGCATGTTGACAAACTTTTCTCCAATTCAGTACTATGTAATGTCCTGCAATTATAGCGCATTGCAGGGCAAGAAGTTAAGGGAATTACCGGGCAGCATGCGCACTCATAAGGGCTGAAACCATGCGGGAATAGCTCAGTTGGTAGAGCACAACCTTGCCAAGGTTGGGGTCGCGGGTTCGAATCCCGTTTCCCGCTCCATAAATATTACCGTGACAAGTTATGCGTAGTACGTAAGCAGCATCGAGATCGGTACAATTCCTTACGGTATTCTTTTGCCTGTCGCTGATTACTACATGCTGATCACGGTCTTTGCCGGCGGCGTACCCAAGTGGCTAAGGGAGAGGTCTGCAAAACCTTTATGCAGCGGTTCGAATCCGCTCGCCGCCTCCACTCCCTAGGAAACACCCTCTCTGATGGACTCCAGCAGAGAAAGGTCCAGCCCCTTTTCCTCGATAAATTCCTGCTCAAGAGACTCCAGATAAAACCGGTCAAGACCGCTGTTCTGCAGGAAGTCCTCCCGGAGGTCAGCGTCTCTGGCCTGAATGACCTTGGGAAGGATCTGATTGAGATAGACCGATTCCTTACGGAGATCGAGGAAGACCTTTTCGAAGAGCTTTACCGGTATCTTGGCGGGAAAACCCTTTTCCGTAAGTTCGCGCGCAATGTCCTGGCGTATCTGGTCTCTCACCTCTTTCAATTCAAGCCCGGGGAAAAAGCTCCTCATCCGCTCCTTCAGTGCCGCATGGAGTTCGAAATAGAGCTTCTCCTCTTCGGCCAGGGCCGCGAGTTCGCTGATAACATCCCGGTAGGATGCCTCGCCGTTCAGGATGTTCTCGACGCCCTTCACGACAAGCTTCAGCTTGAGTCTGCCGTATGCGGTGATATACTTGTTGTCCAGAAGATCCCTGATAAAGAGCGCCCTGAAGAGACCGCTCTCCAGCCCGTCGAACTCATTCTTGTTCCCCACAAGGCTCCGCAGCGCTTCCTCCCTGAACTCGATGTTCTTCATGAAAGAAAGCTGGCTGAGCAGCGCCTGCACATTGTCATACCGGTCGAAATAGGTGATGATGGAGCTGAACTCCTCAAAGACCGAGAAGTCGTCATACTCCCGCGAGAACTCATCGCATGCCTTGCCGATATCAAGCAGAATCTGCTCGAAGCCGCGGTCATTCTGTGCATACGCGACATGCTTCGCCTTGATGAGCCTGACGATATCCTCCTTGATGATATGCCGTTTAAGCGCCATGCCCTTGAAGAAGAGGTTTTCGAGGATGGCGCGCGCCTCCCTCAGGTATTCATGCTCCTCGATCTCCATAACCTTCTTGCCCTTGAGCAGGAGATCGTCAAGGGTGTCGAAGAGCACCACCGGTATGTTATTGCGGATGCTAAGTGTCCTGAGGCGGTTGAGCCGCGCATGTTCCGATTCCTGAAGCGTATCGTCCGCCAGCCCCTGTATCAGGATGTCACGGTATTCGTCAACCACCAGCTTGTTGTCGGGATGCAGGTACATGACATTGATTTTCATCCGCTCCTGCTGGTACTGGTCGATATTGTTCCGCTCCACGATCTCTGCAAGGTGCAGCGCTTCCTGGGGGGAAAGCGTCTTGCTGCGGGCATAGAAGTCTCGATACGCATCATAATATTCCTTGTTCGCCCTGTTGATCAGTTTGAAGATGAATACCATGGACCGTTTCTCCCGGAGTTCCGCGCAGAAGGCTTCGAGAAGTTCCGTGTCCCTGTTGAGGGACACGAGATCCGTGCGTTTCAGGAACTTTCCCACGGACCTCAGCACCTGCTTCTGACGCTTCTTATAGTCGCGATCGGCCTCAGATGCAACCAGAAAAAAGTAGTTGGCGACGGCATGTCCCTGGAGAAACAGGCGGTAGAAGGTTTCCGACCCTTCAGTGTCGTTCGTGAAAACGACCTTCTCCTGCTCATCCATGACCGCCCCGAACATAATGAGCCGGTTGAGCACATCATCCTTTTCCAGGTCTTTGAGCGGCTTTTCAACACCGAACATATAGCTGCAGAAACTGCCGCCGGTCCCGCGGTAGCTGACGCCGGTATCGGAAATGCTCAGCTCGTTGCCGCGGGCGAAGAACCGGATGCGGCCGGGCTCCTCCTCATAAAAATAGGTGCTAAAAATATCCGCGCCGGACACAAAAGCAAAGAAATCTGCGGGACCGAGACTGCCGTGGAGTCTGAGGTCTTTGATCATAGTGAAAATATACCACAGCGCTGATGTTTAATTCTAATGCAGAGGGCTTATACAGGGCCGGAAATATTGATGAAAGAAACGGTTTCATCTATTATAGAAAGAGGCGTGATGATGAACAACCCTGTGCATATCCCTTCTCCCGGGAAGAGAGCTGTCCTCATCCTTATTTCTCTTGTGCTCATCCCCCTTACCGTTTTCATCTCCGTCTCTGCCGGTGACGCAGGGGGCAAGGACGCATTCAGAAACGGAAAAGCAGCTCTTGAAGCCGGCCGCTATACAGATGCCGTAACCAACCTTGCGATAGCCCGGCAGGAGTTCGGCATACTCGGCGACTACGCCCTTTCCTACCTGGCTGAGGCATATCATAACCTGGGAGAACATACCAAGGCGCTCGATACTGCAAGGTCGCTCCTTCAAGAGTACCCTTCTTCTGTCCTGAAACAGAAGGCTCGCATGACCGAGATCCGGGAAGTAACCGACAGCGGCGGCACGGGCCTGCTCGACCTGCTCCAGGCATATGTCAGGGACTTTCCTAACGATGATGAAGCTGCGTACCTGTACGGTCAGCTCCTGAACCGGAACAACGAAAAAAGCAGGGCGGTTGCCGTCTTCAAGCGGCTTTATGTCAGCGCAGGCCATCTCGCCGCCGCAGCACGCATCGAGCTATCGTCCGACGATATCACAGTCGCAGATATCCTGGAACGGGCTGCAAACCTCTCAAAACAGTATGACTTCGCAGACGCCGAACGTGACCTCAGGCATGCGCTGTCCCGATGCGAGGAAAAGGACCGCCAGGAACTTCTCAGAAACCTTGCCTCTGCCCTTTTCAGGCAAAAAAAATACCGCGAGGCCGCCGATATCTTCGGCCAGGTGAACGATGCCTTCTTCAGGGCCCGCTCCCTCTACCGCGCCGGAGACAACAAAGGGTTCGATGCCGCGCTGCAGGCGATGACCGCCCGCAATGACAAAAAGGCAGGATACCTGCTCATCGCCGTGGCTGCAGACAAGAGGAGAGACAAGGACTTTGACGGCGCCCTGCAGACATACCAGAAGGTGCTGACAGGCTACCCTGCAGACGCAGAAGATGCGCTCTGGGGTATGGGCTGGACCCAGTATCTCTCGGGCGACCACCGAAAAGCGGCAGAGACCTTTTCCCGGCTCACTGAAACGTACGGAGACACCAAATACCGCTACTGGCAGGCAAGGAGCGTCGAGGCGGCTGGTGACGATGCGGAAGGTCTCTTCAGCAGGGTCATGACATCAGAAAACAGCTTTTATGCAGCGCTTGCCTATGCCCGGAATAACAAGCCAATGCCCAGGGCGACATCGGCTGCCTTCACGCCGGACCTGGCCCGGGAGAAGACCCCGGCGCAGGAACGGGTCGACATGCTCATCTCCCTCGATATGAGGAGCGAGGCTATTACGGAGCTGGCTGCGCTCAGCAGGCGGCTTTCGTCCGCGACTGACCTGCTTTACAGCGCTTCCCTGTTCCAGGAGCTTGGGGAGTATAAACGTTCGATCAGCCTTGCTACCAGTATCCCCTATGCGGAAAAGATGTACCACTTCTGGTATCCCCGTGCATTCTGGGAAACGGTTGCATTGACCGCAGAGCGCAACGGGATCGATCCCTATATCGTTCTCGCTGTTATGCGCGAGGAAAGCCGCTTTGACCCGTCGGCAAAATCTCCCGCTGGCGCATATGGCCTGATGCAGCTTATGCCCCAGACCGCATACCGCCTAGACCGGAGCCTCAAACTCGGCATTACCCGTCCCTCGCAGCTTACAGATGCAGGCACCAACATTGCACTCGGCACATATTATCTGAAAAAGCTTTCCGAGGAGTTTGCCTCCCTGCCCCATGCCCTTGCAGCGTACAATGCGGGAGAGCTCGCGGTCAGGTCATGGCAGGGCCGCTTCTCCTACCGGTCGGCAGACGAGTTCATCGAGGATATCCCTTACCCCGAGACCAGGAACTACGTTAAAAAGGTCCTCTCCAGCTACTTTCAGTATCGGCGAACTTCGGCCACTGAAAACGGAGGGCAAGACGGTATGGGAACACTTTCCGGCTGCCGGCAGTAATATGGACATGAACGGTTTACATCTGGTATCGTAATCCATGCCGTTGCAACATTCCCTTTTTGGCAATGAACTTGTTGGTTCGGAGCCGGCAGAAGAGCCAGAAGGAAGATCATTGCATATCATCAAGGAGGTAGTGGCAGTGGACAGGTTGAAAAATCTTGAGGAAAAAATCACGACTGTCGTTGAAAGGGTCAAGGCCCTGAAAGAGGAAAAAATATCGCTCGAAAGGAAGATCAGGGAGCTCGAAACAGTACTGGACGAAAAGAACCAGGAGATTGCGTCGCTCAGGAACGAAAAGACGACGATCAAGAGCCAGGTCGAAGAGCTCCTCGAGGAGCTCGAGACATTGGAGATATAACGGGCATATGGGCAGTGTAGAGATAAACATCCTCGGCCAGCACTACTCAATCAAGGGAGACGCCTCCGAGGAACATATCAAGAAGCTTGCAGCCTACGTCGATGAAAAGCTGAAGGAGATCTACTCAGCCAACCCCAACATCACCCCGCTGAAGGCGTCGATCCTTGCCTCTCTCAACATTGCCGACGAGCTTCACCGGATCAGGGATGAGCAGGAGTCCGTTACACGGAAAATAGAGGAAAAGGCAAAAGCCCTTACCGGCCTTTTCGACTGACCGTACCCCAACCGGATCACTCCTTTTTCTCCAGTCCTTTCGCCTCGATCCCGAGAAGCCGGAGCGTCTCTTCCCGACCCTTCCCTAACCAACAAATTTTAAACAGCCAGTTCACAGGAAATATCCATTAAAAACAAAAGGTTTATAAAACCCCTACTTTGACCTTGACATATACAATATCTTGTGGTTAAATTCTTCAGTTGCACAATTTGTAGTTTATTGATCAGCCGTATTTTGGGAACAGAGAGGGTAAAAAAAAGGCAAAAAAATAAAAAAAGCCTTAAAAAGACACTGTTTTCGCTCAAAATACCGGCAATTTTTACATTTTTCATTCCTATGGAGGGAATTATCATGAAGAGCACCTCATCAGCAGTTGGTCTTACCCCAAACGCCCTGAAGGTCCTGGAAAAGCGATACCTGAAGAAGGACGAGGAAGGCAAGGTCGTCGAGACGCCTGAAGACCTTTTCCGGAGGGTGGCAAAGACCATTGCACGCGCAGACCTTCTTTACGGCAAAGCAGAGGCTGACGTGATGCTCCTTGAAGAGGAGTTCTATGGCATGATGACCTCTACAGACTTCCTGCCAAACAGCCCTACGCTCATGAACGCCGGCAGAAAGCTCGGCCAGCTCTCCGCATGTTTCGTGCTCCCGGTGGGAGACTCCATGGAGTCGATCTTCGATGCGGTCAAGCACACTGCCATTATCCATAAGTCGGGCGGCGGGACCGGCTTCAGCTTCTCGAACCTCAGGCCGAGCGGAGATATCGTGGGGTCAACAAAAGGCGTCTCGTCCGGCCCTGTCTCGTTCATGACCGTATTCGATACGGCAACAGAAGCGGTCAAGCAGGGCGGGACCCGGAGGGGTGCGAACATGGGCATCCTCCGCGTGGACCATCCGGACATCCTCGGCTTCATCACGGCTAAGGATGACAATTCACGCTTTAATAACTTCAATATCTCCATCGCGATCACCGACCGCTTCATGCAGGCGGTCAAGGACGATACCGACTTTGAACTGATCAATCCCCGGACCAAGAACGTGGTCAGGTCGCTCATGGCGCGCGAGGTTTTTGACCTTATCGTGAACCACGCATGGAAGAACGGTGAGCCCGGCATTGTCTTCATCGACAGGATCAATGCATCGAATCCGACACCGAAGATCGGCGAGATCGAGTCGACGAACCCCTGCGGCGAACAGCCGCTGCTTCCCTACGAGTCCTGCAACCTCGGCTCGATCAACCTTTCGAAGTACGTGACCGACGGCAGCGTCGACTACCCGAGGCTCAAAAAGACCGTCTGGAAGGCCGTGCATTTCCTCGATAACGTCATAGACGTCAACCGGTACCCGATTCAGAAGATCGCTGAGATGACACGGGCGAACAGGAAGATCGGCCTCGGCGTTATGGGCTGGGCTGACATGCTTATCATGATGGGCATACCCTATAACTCCGAACAGGCTATCGCGCTTGCGAAGGATGTGATGGGCTTTATCCAGAAAGAGTCGAAAAACGCATCGTCATCCCTGGCCGAAGACAGGGGTGTCTTCCCGAACTATCAGGAAAGCATCTATGACGGTCAGATGAAGCTGCGGAACTCCACCGTGACGACGATCGCGCCCACTGGCACGCTCTCGATTCTAGCCAGCTGTTCCTCCGGTGTAGAGCCGCTCTTCGCGGTCTCCTATGTGCGGAACGTCATGGAGGGCACCAAGCTCCTCGAGATCAATCCCCACTTCGAGAAGGTCGCCAAAGCGCGCGGGTTCTGGACCCGGGAACTCATGGAGAGGATCGCTGACAAGGGGTCGCTCCGTGACTTTGACGAGATACCCGAAGATGTCAAGGCGGTCTTCGTGACTGCGCATGACATCAAACCGATCGAGCATGTTGCGATGCAGGCTGCCTTTCAGGACTATGTAGACAACGCGGTCTCCAAGACCGTGAACTTCTCCCACAGTGCATCGCCCAAGGACGTCGAAGACGTCTATATGCTTGCGTACCAGCTGAACTGCAAGGGCGTTACGGTCTACCGCGACGGCTCCCGCGACGAACAGGTCCTGTCTACCGGCAAGACAGCCGCAAAAACGACCGAGCCTGAACCAACCCAGGCCAAGATCGTACCGAGGAAAAGGCCTGACTCGATCATCGGCGAGACCCGCACCATGAACACTGGGTGCGGCACCATCTATATCACGGTAAACGAGGATGAACACGGCCATCTTTTCGAGCTCTTCACCCACATGGGCAAGGCGGGAGGCTGCGCATCCAGCCAGGCAGAGGCTATCGGCAGACTTGTAAGCCTCGCGCTCCGTTCGAACATCGAACCTGACGTGATCATCAAGCAGCTCAAGGGCATCACCTGCCACAATCAGACCTGGGCGAACGGCGGCAAGATCACGTCCTGCTCTGATGCGATCGCCAAAGCGCTTGAGAAATACATGGAAAAGGGTTCAAAAAGCAAAGACAACGGCAACGGCGGCAAGCACCACGGCGCTAATGTATTCATCGGCGCATGCCCCGAATGCGGCGGAGCAGTAGAGCACGAAGGAGGCTGCGCAGTCTGCCACAGTTGCGGCTTCACGAAATGCGCATAGGGAGGTTGCTATGCACCCTTACGTATATGCCAGTATTGCGGTAATAGCCGCTCAACTCATCGCGGGGAAGGCAGTCACGTCGCTCTATGACTTCTCCCTGCCGGGTACCCTCGAGATCGACAATCTGCCCAATGCCCCGCGGTTGAAAGAATTTCGTGAGCTCTTCCGTGACTACCTGCCGGGATATGCAACCGGCGGCAGTTATCAGTACAGGATCGACGAATCCGGAGAGACCCTGGAGATGACCTTCAACGGAACATCATTTATCTGCCGCATCATGGGAAGCTCCTCCTATTTCATCGGCAATGTCCGCGGCAACGCCATCTACATCTTCGACCATGCAGCATCCTCTGCCGTCAACTTCCGCATCTCCGGCTGCTGCATCGACGAGCACAATAACGAGCCGACGGTCTCCAGCTCCGAGTGGCTGGTGAGGTAAAAAGGCGTATGGATGTTTTGCTGATCATTTCGCAGTGCAGTCAAGCACGAAGGCAGCCGCAGCTCAAAGTACAATGAACCACGGCAGCAAAAATGATCTCGCTACGATATTTATTAGTCGCATCGCGGAAATAAAGCAAAGCCTGAAGGATCAGGACTACATCCTTGACAGATTTAGAAATAAGAAACAGGGTCATGAAAGAAAAGGCGATGACTTAATCAGGCCGAGATTGCATTAAAATTTCTTTGATGCTTGATGACGGCCGGGAAGTTGCTACGAAACAGATAGATGGGGTTTTATATCACTTCAAGCAGATCAGGAAGGAAATCTTGTTGACCAACTGCAAGGTAGGCGGCTTTCCTGACTATCATCCGCAGACTGATGCGGATGGGTATTGTTACCTTCTTGCACGTTTGTGAATAAAGGAACACATAGTTGTTGAAGTCACTTACCCTGAGCATTTCTATCAACCGCGCCCCGCGAGAGGTATACTACTTTGTCTCTAACGCTGAGAATCTCCCGAAGTGGGCGAAGATGTTCTGTCTGTCTGTCACACGCGCAGAAGGTAACTGGATTATTGAAACGCCGCAGGGTTCTGTAAAGCTGAGGTTTGCGGAAAGGAATGCCTTAGGCGTTCTGGACCACTATGTGACGGTCTCTCCGGGCGTCGAGGTATATGTTCCCATGCGCGTGGTGCAAAACGGCCAGGGGAGCGAGGTGCTCTTTACGCTGTTTCAGGCGAAAGACACGCCGGATCAGAAATTCGCAGAAGATAAGCGACGGGTGAACCAGGACCTCCGGAATCTGAAAAAGGTGCTTGAGGCACAAGGGTAAATGCATAATATAAGATGTTCACATGCGAAGATGCGTGGAAGCGAAAAGGAATGCGTGACAGATAGAAGAAAAAAGAGATGAAGCGTGATTTCGGAAACATACTATGGGTGGAACTGCCATGAGCACGGGGATACCACTGAACGAAAACATATACTGGACCGGCGTCAATGACCGCCAGACAGGCCTCTTTGAGGAGCTCTGGCCCATACCCAACGGTATTTCCTATAACTCTTTTCTGATCCTGGACGACAAGGTGGCGCTGATCGATGCGGTCAAGGACATTTCCCTGGACCGCTACCTGGAAAAGATCCGGGGCCTTCTGGCCGGACGCAGAACCATCGACTATCTCATCATCGACCATATCGAGCCTGACCACTCGGGTGCAGTGAAGATACTGAGGGAGATATTCCCCGGGATGCAGATCGTCGGGAACAAGAAGACGATGGACCTCCTCGCGGCGTTCCACGACATAAGGGATAACCTCCTCACCGTTTCTGACGGCGACACTCTGGACCTCGGCAGGTGCCGGCTGCAGTTCCATATAACGCCTATGGTCCACTGGCCCGAGACCATGATGACCTTTGAAGAAAGGCATCAGGTCCTTTTTTCGGGAGATGTGTTTGGCGGTTTTACCGCCCTTGATGACGGCATCTTCGATGACGAGATCACGGACCTCGGACCATACGAGGACGAGATGCTCAGGTACTTCACCAATGTCATCGGCAAATACAGCGTCATGGTTCAGAAGGCGCTTGCAAAGATAGCGGGGCTGGACATCAGGATGCTGGCCGCAACCCACGGACTTATCTGGAGAAACCGGTCCCGGCATGCAATAGACCTGTACGACCGCTGGAGCCGCTACGAGGCCGTGGACGGCGTGGTCATTGTCTATGCGTCAATGTACGGGAGCACCGAAAAGATGATGGAGGCCGTGGCCCGTTCGCTGGAATCTGAAAAGGCAGGAGCGCTCAGGGTACACAATCTCGCGCGGGTCCACGCATCCTATATCCTTGCAGATATCTGGCGGTACCGGGGCGTGGTACTGGGAAGCCCGACCTATAATACGGGACTGTTTCCGCTCATGGACCACCTCACCCGCCTGCTGGAAAACAAGATGCTCCGGGACCGGGTAGCCGGCATCTTCGGTTCCTGCGGCTGGAGCGGGGGTGCAATAAAAGAACTCGGCGATTTTGTGAAGCGCATGAAGTGGGAGCTTGTGGCGCCGCTGGTTGAGGTGAAAGGATCTCCCGGGGCAGAAGATCTGAAGCACTGTGCCCTCCTCGGCGCCAACATGGTGAAACGGCTGCGGACAGGTAAACCTTGGGGCGTGAATACGGGAGGTTTGCCATGAAGTTGCTCGACAAGCTTGAAAGAAAATTCGGCCGGTACGCCATCCCGCAGCTGATCGTCTATATCGTCGGGATCAACGCGCTCGTTTATATGCTGCGCTATGGTATGCCGCAGAGCGACGCGATCAGCAAACTCTGGCTGTACCCGCACCTCGTCCTGCAGGGCGAGGTTTGGCGCCTCATTACCTGGATATTCATACCACCCTCCGCCTCGCTCATATGGATATTCTTTATTCTTTATTTCTATTATATGGTCGGCATAGGGCTTGAGCACGAATGGGGCAGCTTCCGGTTCAATGTCTATTACTTCACCGGCATGGCAGCGACAATTCTTGCAGCGTTTATCGTGGGCCAAGGCACTACCGCGATCTACCTGAACCTCTCGCTCTTCCTTGCCTTTGCGTATATCTATCCGGACTTTGAGATTCTGCTCTTCTTTATCCTCCCGGTGAAGGTCAAGTACCTTGCCTGGATAAACTGGGCCTTTATCGCCTTCACGGTCCTGACTGCCCCGCTGTCCGGTAAGGCGGCAGCACTGGTATCTGTAGCGAATTATTTTCTCTTCTTCGGCGCAGAGATCATCAGCAACGCAAAAAACCGCGGGTCCACGCTCCGGCGAAGGAAATCCTTCACGGCAAAGCGGGAACAGGGTACAGGCACGAAGGGCCCGATGCACACGTGTACGGTATGCGGCATTACCGAGAGGGATGACCCGATGATGGACTTCAGGTACTGCAGCACCTGTGAGGGCCATTATGAGTACTGCATGAAACATCTGAAGGAACATGAGCATATAAGAAATGCGTAAACGCGTGGTTGTGCAGAAAGATAGAGACGCAAATGCGTAAAGAAAAAATTAGCGCCGACGTATCTTAAAACAAGAAAGACAAGGACATTACACAAGGCAATGAACAGGGCAACACAGAAACGGATAGCCTGGTTTTTCGTCGCCCCGTCATTGTTTGGACAGGCCTGCGGCATCTGGTGTCGGGAAATATTTATGGCAAGGCCATTATGAACAATGTGCCGCCGATTGAGTGGTGATATGTCCACGTCCTCGGTCTGGTCACCCTCCTAGGGGGAATATATTTTCTCATCATTCTGATCAGGAAACGATAGGGGAGGAAAAGACAACTCATGGCTCAGCGGACAAGGCCCGGGGCAAGTGCGGAAATGTATGATACTGCAGACGCGACCATGCGTAGGAGGACTAAACTATATGAATTATAAACATTTTATTAATACAAAATGCGAATTTCTGCCGTGCCATAAGCTCGATGACTGGAAGTCATGCCTCTTCTGCTACTGCCCGCTCTTCCTTCTCTCATGCCCTGGTGACTTCAGTGTCCTGCCCACTGGCTTCAAAGACTGTTCCCGGTGCGTCATCCCCCACACAGAGGAAGGATGGTACATGGTCCAGGAAGAGCTTCAGAACCAGCTGTATCATCAGGGAAAACAGCCAAAGCTTCCTTACTGAGATAATAATTAGGACAATAAATATCCTCTTTTTAAAAATTGACTATTGATTACGTATCTAAATTTCACTATAATGGGGCTGAGTTACACCGTTACCTTTAAAGGAGGACTTTATGAAAAGGATCGCCGTGGTAATTCTGGTACTGGCTCTTCTCGCAGCATCTGTCCCTGCATGGGCAGGAACAGAGTATGACCGTGAAATTGTGGGGGATACAATGTTTGCCCGTCCCCTTGGCGTTGCCTCGATCGCCGGCGGTGCAGCCCTCTGGGTTGTCTCTCTGCCCTTTGCCGTCCTGACCGGCAGCCTGCATAAGACAACGCAGACACTGATCACCAATCCGGTCAGCTACACCTTCGGAAGACGTGTAGGAGATTTTGACTACCAGCCGCCCGTTAACAGCAAGGTAGACGACAGGTAGCACGCTCACCACGTCCCCTCGCATGCCCTTGTGACCTGAGGCAGGGGAATTGGTTCAGATTCGGGGCTGTGTTTGCGGCATCAGACACAGCCCTTGTCTTTCGCAGGATGAGCAGATCCCTGATATTGCCTATTTGTGGCGGGGTATCGGCGCTTGCCGGCAGCAAGCTTCACGTCCTCACCCTTGTGCTGACATCTGACGCACCGACAGCATCGCCACGCGGAGGCCGAGTTATCGTCCCGGAGGGCCGGAAGACGAGCCGTTACCCTTTCAGCAATACACAACTTCCTGCATCTTTTCTGCAAGATCACCCTATAGGGTAAGTGACAAAGGGCGGGTCAGGGCAGGAGCTCAACGTACCAATCACTCAAAGCAGTCCATGCTGCGCATCTTATGGATCTCGCTCTTCTTCCTGTCGCACCATACATTGCCCAGCTGCAGTGCACCGCCCGAAGGCAGGGATATCCTTGCCCGTTTGCAGTCAGCGCAGTATCTGACCTTTGCACTCAGCAGAGCAGAGAAACAGTCCATCTGCCGGTGTTTTGCCATCTGGATCTTTCGGCTTCCGCACCACACGGTCCCGGCCGAAGTTTTTTCTCCTCCTGGTTTTCTTTCATGCCCGTATCTGCAGGAAGCACAGGTCTTGTTAATGGCGACATACAGTATAAAAAAATAGCAGTGAATTGTATAGCACTCCAAAAACCGGCATCACAGCCCGTAACATACAGCCGTTGCGCATGTCATGGTATCTGCTATAATCTGACGTAACATCATGTCTGACCTGATCGACATAGCATCCCTCACCGGCCTGAGCGAGACTGAAGCAGGCCAGCGGCTGCAGAAGGAGGGGTATAACGAACTGCCGGCCAGCCGGAAACGGTCCATGTTTTCCATCGCCTTCGAGATTGTCCGTGAGCCGATGTTCCTTCTCCTTGTTGCCTGCGGCTTGATTTATCTGATCCTGGGCGACATCAGGGAAGCATTGATGCTGCTCGGCTTTGTGATCGTTGTCATGGTCATCACGTTCTATCAGGAGCAGCGGTCTGAGCGCGCACTCGAAGCTCTTCGCGACCTCTCGAGTCCCCGGGCACTGGTCGTCAGAGAGGGAAAACAGCGGAGAATACCAGGCCGCGAGGTCGTGCGCGATGATGTCCTTGTCCTGGCCGAGGGAGACCGCGTACCTGCAGATGCAGCCCTTATTTCATGCATCAATCTCTCCGTCGATGAGTCGATCCTCACCGGAGAGTCCATGCCGGTGCGCAAGACAGCCTGCAGCGGCGATCTCGACATGCCGCGTCCCGGGGGCAATCATACGCCCTTTGTCTACTCGGGGACGCTGGTCGTGCAGGGTCAGGGCATTGCGGTCATACGCGCGACCGGTGCCCATACAGAATTCGGCAGGATAGGCAGATCACTTCAGGAACTCGAACAGGAGGAGACGCTCCTGCAGAAGGAGACCCGTCGGCTCGTACGGAAGATAGCTCTGGCCGGTCTCTTCGTCTGCGTGCTTGTCGTTGTCATCTATGGCGTTTCGCGGGGTAACTGGCTGAACGGTTTCCTGGCCGGCATCACCCTTGCGATGGCAACGCTTCCGGAGGAGTTTCCGGTCGTACTCACCATATTTCTGGCAATCGGCGCATGGCGTATATCAAAAAAACAGGTTCTCACCAGACGGGTGCCGGCAATCGAAACCCTGGGGTCATGCACCGTGCTCTGTGTCGACAAGACCGGTACGCTCACGATGAATGCCATGTCCGTACAAAAGATCTTCGCAGGTCAGAATTTCTACGAACTCGGCAGCATACATGCGAGTTCCCCGGAACATGCGAGCAGGTCCTTTCCCGAAGGTTTCCATGAGCTCATAGAGTTCGGCATACTTGCAAGCAAGAAAGACCCGTTCGACCCGATGGAAAAGGCGCTGAAACAGTTGGGGGTCCATACCCTCTCCAACACGGAGCACCTGCACGATGATTGGGGCCTGGTTCAGGAATATCCCCTGTCGGAACGACTGCTTGCCCTTTCTCATGTATGGAAATCGCCCGATGGCAGGAAGTTTGTCATCGCCTGCAAAGGCGCCCCCGAGGCCATAGCAGACCTCTGCCATTTCAGTGAACAGAACAACCGGGAGCTTGCCGGAAGGATCAATGCACTTGCCAGTGAAGGGTTGCGGGTCATCGGTGTTGCAAAGGCCGAATTCACCGCTGCTCCTTTGCCGGGGGAGCAGCATGACTTCCCGTTTCGGTTCCTTGGCCTTATCGGTCTCGCAGACCCCGTGCGACCTCACGTAGCGGAGGCTATCCAGGAGTGCTACGATGCCGGCGTACGCGTCGTGATGATTACCGGCGACTATGCCGGGACTGCCCAGAACATAGCCCAGCAGATAGGTCTTGCTCCCCGCGACGTGGTCATGACCGGACAGGAACTCGATGCCCTGGATGATGAGGAACTGAAGATGCGCATTCGGGACGTGAATATCTTCGCACGGGTCGTCCCCGAGCAGAAGCTGCGCATCGTGAATGCCCTGAAACACGCCGGCGAGGTCGTGGCTATGACCGGCGACGGCGTGAACGATGCACCTGCACTCAAGGCAGCCCACATCGGCATCGCCATGGGGGGACGGGGCACTGACGTTGCGCGTGAGGCATCTTCCCTGGTGCTCCTCGATGACGATTTTACCTCCATTGTCGGGGCGATACGGATGGGCAGGAGGATCTTCGACAACATACGGAAGGCCATGGCATATATCTTCGCCGTGCATGTGCCGATCGTCGGTCTGTCGCTCCTCCCGGTGCTTTTTGGCTGGCCGCTTATCCTCCTTCCCATGCATATTGTATTCCTCGAGCTGATCATTGACCCTGCCTGTTCCATCGTCTTTGAGGCGGAGAACGAAGAGAAGGACATTATGAAGAGGATGCCGCGAAACCCGAAGCAACCGCTCTTCAGCATGAAGACCATAGGCCTGAGCATAATGCAGGGTCTCAGCGTGCTGTTCATTGTCCTTGCTGTCTTCGCGATCTCGATGAAGCGCGGACAGGGGGAACTGGACGCGCGTGCACTGACCGTAACAACGCTCATCATCGCCAACCTCGGCCTTATCTTTGTGAACCGTTCATGGTCACGAACAATCTTCTCAACGCTTTCCGTACCCAACCCTGCACTCTGGTGGGTAACTGCCGGCACCGCAGCAGGTTTGGGCTGCATCTTGTACGTCCCCTTTTTCAGAAACCTCTTCCATTTCGCATTCCTTCACCCCGTTGACATTGTCATCTGCCTCGCAGCCGGACTCCTGAGCATCCTCTGGTTCGAGATGATGAAGATATTCAACGGGAAGCATCGGAGGAGCATCCCTTAGAGAGAAAAAGACGCCTGCGTTCATTATCCGGGAACAAAACCTCTTCTTCTGCTGTCTAAGACATCAAAGTCCATTTCAGAGAGGAGAAGAACATGAAAGCAGCACATGCAGTAATCGTAGGACTCGTCTTTTTGATCGTGGCAGTACCTGCCCCTTCTTTCGGCAGCCGAGTGGCTGTTGAGGTCGTGCCTGACCTCGGGAACACCCTTATCCTCATTCCTTTCAGGGAGTCTGCTTCCGGAGGTACGCTGACAGTCAAGAAATATCTTGAGGCACGCAAGGGAGAGAACTACAGCATACTTATCAGGAACCATCTTCCGGAACGGATAGGTGTGGTCATCGCTGTTGACGGGCGGAACATCATCACCGGCAGGAAGTCCTTTCTTGCCGGCAGCGAGATGATGTACATTATCGGGCCCTACGAGCAGACACGGCTTGAAGGCTGGAGGACGAGCAATGATACGGTCAACCGGTTTTATTTCACCTCCAGCGCGGATTCGTATTCAGTCAGAACCTTCAGCGATTCGTCTGCAATGGGTGTGATAGCCGTGGCAGTGTTCCGCGAAAAAAACCGTTATACAGCGTTGTCCCCGGAACGTCGTGCTGCCGGCAGGGCCGCTGTACCTTCAGCACCGCGGAGCGAGTCGAAACAGGAGGAAAAAGACGAGGCCGGGACCGGCTTTGGTAATGAACAGTATTCACCGGTCGTACCGGTGGAGTTTGAACCCGAACGATATGCCGTTGAAAAGGTGCTCGTGAAATATGCCTGGAGGGAAGAGCTCTGCAGAAAGGGTATCCTGCACTGCCGGCCTGAGGAAAAAAACAGAATGTGGGACAAAGAGGATTATGCACCCTATCCTCCCGGATACTAGCCCCGATGAGAGCAGAGAAATCAGAAGGGCTGAAGACAGCAGCTCTTCAGCTCCCTCTGGCTTGCCATAATAAGGTGCTTTCCTGCCATCCATACCTCCTGAGACTCAGCATAGCAGCATCTGTCACCTCAGGACTGTTGAACTTTTGTCACCGGGGACATTATCATTCCGGCGTTACACCAGCCGACGCAGAATTACGATGCACTCTGTCCATCTGACATGGATAGACAGACCTTGACAGAGCACAGGAGTCTTTCAGAAGATGATAGAATACCCATATAATTGGCTCGACAAGTGCAGGGAAAGGTGCTGTCCATGAAAAAGGAAAGTCTTTCGCGTAAGGTCAGTTTTCTCATCTCTCCATGACGGGTCGTATTATGACGGCGCCGCGCACGCGCACGCGCAGAGCGCAATGAGCGACCGGGGACACGGCACATGCGGATATTCATTCTCTTCATAGTGGTTGGGGGAGTATTCCTGATATTCCTTGCAGGGAAGCGGGCGCTTCGCAGCCGGAGGCGCAGACAGCTGACGAGCATGCAGTTCCCCCAGGAATGGGAGAGCATCCTGGAGAGGAACGTAGCCCTCTACCGGCACCTGCCCGAAGATTTGCGGGATCAGCTCCGCAACGATATCAAGATCTTCCTGGATGAAAAAAAGTTTGAGGGGCTGGGAGGGCTTGAGCTGACTGATGAAATAACGGTCACCATAGCTGCCGAGGCCTGTATGCTCCTTCTGAACAGGGAGAACCGTTACTATCCCGGGCTTATCTCTATCCTCGTCTATCCCGGTGCGTATGTGGCGGAAGAGAACACTCCCATCGGCGGAGGCGTGTATGTCGAAGGGCCTTCGGTCCGCCTGGGAGAATCCTGGAAGCACGGCTCCGTAATACTTGCCTGGGACGATGTAAAGCGGGGGGCACAAAACGCAGAGGATGGCCATAGTGTCGTACTTCACGAATTCGCCCACCAACTCGACCAGGAGGACGGCATTGCAGACGGCGCTCCCCTGCTCGGAAAACAGTCCAGCTATGCGGTCTGGGCTCAGATCATGAACGAGGAATATCAACGGCTTCGCGCCGATACCGGGCACCATAAAAAAAGCGTTCTGGATGAGTACGGCGCGACCAATCCTGCCGAGTTCTTTGCCGTTGCTACTGAAACGTTCTTTGAGAAACCACGCCAGCTGAAGAAGAAATCACCTTATCTCTACGCCGAACTCAAAGAATTCTACAAGGTCGACCCGGCAGAGTGGTTCGAAAAAAAGGGATAATGCCCTGATGGACCTAAGGGTCATTTTTTATCG
>QKDO01000116.1 GCA_003252075.1 Nitrospirota bacterium | reverse complement strand
TGAGCCGACGGGACAGAGTTTCAACGGAAGGATCGAGACCACGAACTATGACCTTTCCTTCACGACAAATCCCCTGCCGTGGTTCGATGCCAAGGTCTTTGCCAGCTACTACGACAAGGATAACCAGTCTGATGTTATTGATGACGGGGTAACAAACGACTTGTTCGACTATACCAAGAGGTATGAAGGCTTTGAACTCGGCTTCAAGCTCCCTCTGCACTTCTACCTGAGCGGCGGATACAAGAACTACAACATCAACTTCAACAACCGCTTCGACGTGAAAGAAACAAACGACGATATCTATGTGGTAAACCTCAGATGGTCCGGTCTTGATTTCCTAACCCTCAGGACGGGATATGAGCGGGTGAACCGCCAGATGGACAGGGCAATCCCTGACGAACCCGACGAGGCCGAAGTCGAGTCATACGTAAGGCGCTTCGACGTGGCCCCCATGCACCGGGATGCGTTCAAGGCCTCGGTCGACATTTCGCCCATGGACAACCTGAACTTCTCTTTCGGCTATGTCTACAAGAAGACGGACTATTACGACACCACACTCGGCCTTCAGGAGGACAAGCGGGATGAGTTCACGATCGATGCTGATTATGCCATCGGCAGAATCGCGAAGCTGTATGGCTATTTCGATTACGAAAAGGTGCGTGCGAAACAGTTCCAGCGGCAGTTCAGCTTCAGCTCTGCTGCCAACATCAATCCTGACGGTCCGGTGCAGAACTCGCTGAATTTCAACTGGGACCTGACCCAGAAGGAAAAAACCTACGACTACGGCGTGGGCACTGACGTCTATCTGATACCGAAGAAGCTTACCCTCAAGCTGCAGTACGACTATGTCATGTCAAACGGGAACGCTGATTTCTCTTACCTGCTCGATGCGGCGCTTACCGGCGGACGCACCAACAGCAACATCGATGCCTCGAACTGGGATGATTACCGCAGGAGATCCTTCAAGGTCAAAGCGGTCTATGATGTCTTGCAGTCGCTGAGCGTCATGGCAGGATACGCCTATGAGAAATATACCTATAACGATATCCAGACCGACAGCTACGAGTATGTGGTAACCTCAGCCGGCTTTACCAACACCTACCTGACAGGTGCTTACAAGGAACCGGACTACAAGGCAAATGTCTTCTTCCTCGGTATGACCTACCGGTTCTGATCTTCAGGCTACGTTGTTGACCGCCCGGGGCCGGTATGCCCCGGACTTTTTCCCTGCGCCATAGGGACAGAGAACTGTCACCATATAAAATCTATGCTTCGATTTCACTGCTGATGTTTTGCTGAATACAAGCGCTGACTGGGCCGTGTTCACTTCCTTTTTCTTATAGAGAGGGCAGGTTAGCTAATGATCCTCACTGGCGCGAAAGTGTATCAATATTGTTAGATCTAGCATCTCCGGTTTAATAGTTACCGGTGGTCGAAACTTCTGTGAATTTCCAGAGGGAATATGCATATAGGCAGGATGCGAAGAACACCGAAAAAAACAGTTATTGAATATTGAAACTGCTGCGGTTTTCCAAATGAGACATGTTTTGTGGCTGGCTATGTGCGGAGAATGCTTAAGAGTGTTCTTGCATTGGGCATCGAAACTCTTGCAGACTTCTAACGGGGATAATAATTTGCCACATCTTTCGAAAGCTGATTCTGTCGCTCTAGGTCTCGATGCAAATGTGAAGGGAAAATAGTTAAGAGGTATATAGCAGAAATCATTTCTTCTTACGGAAAACTTTTTTCTTGAATGCTAAGATAGTCATTCAGCTCAACTCCATTGTTTTCCCCTTGTCATGCACTTTTACTCTTCCACGGCCGATGCTGGCGCATCCACAGGCCGCTCTCCTGGTTGCCACGCACCATGCCGATAGTCCGCCAGGTGCGTCCAGGACCAGTGACGAGAACAAGTGAAATGGGGTCGCAGAAAACCTGTCAGCCGGGTTCTGAAGCCGGCTTCGAAAAGACTTACACTACAAACTTCAAGAATTTAGTCGCGGGAAAGGGTTCATTTGTAGGAGAAGGGGCATGGCGGATGTCATGCCCCTTCTCCAGTCTTCAATCAATACTGGGTCGGCAGATAGCTGGCGCTCATCTGGCCGTACTGGACAAAAGGATCACTTCCGCCTCCACCAGCGGTAAGTACACAATTGAGATAGGCCGTGACGTCACCTGCCGCAGCAACGGGAATTACCCGTGTCAGGCCGATTGGGGCGCCGTGGCTAAGCCCTGTAGCACTGGGCGCTGAAGCAGGGACGATGACCATGGCATAAGGCTGTTGGACAGTCGTCGAGGCCGTGCTGATAGAGCATCTGATCTGGTCGGTCGTCCCATTTGTGTGTGCCCTGAGGCCCATTAGACCTGAGACATTGAAGGTAATGACGCCGGGACCAGGAGCGGCAAGCGTGAGAGATGTGATATTCGTAACTGTCGAAGTAAATGAGATGGCCCCGGAGCCGAATGAAATGGATTTTGCTCCTGCGGTGTTGTTGAGAACTGTCGAGGCGACCGCTGCCTGCTCCGCCTCCGCTGCATGCTCAGCCCTGGCCGTGTAAGGAACTGCCAAAAGGATGTCCCGCGCGCCGATGGTCTTCAATGACCCGCTTCTCTTTACCTTGTCTACCTGAACCCAGAGTTGTTCTGCAAAGACACCGGGATCTATGGTAACTGTATCCCCGAGGAGTGTCTTAATGACGCTGCTCGTTAGGGTTATGCTTTTTGTTTCAGACCAGACCATATTCGTTGCCTCGTCACCGCCGCTCTCAACGTTCCACAGGCTGAATCTGAGAGTGGGTGTTCCTGGAGCAAGTGAGGTTGCCTTCTTGTAAAAGATCTGATTTCTCGGTGATTCGCCCCAGGCGCTTGGGATAACAGTGAAGGTCATCAATAAAAGTGCCACTAGCCAAATTCTTTTCATAGCGTACCCTCCTTGAAGTGTCTCTTTCTTATTCGACACGGTTGCAGGGGTCGCGCAACCGTTCTGCCGCCTGTTTTATGATCGCCACCTCCTTTCCAGACTGGTCATGGGCATATTATACTCTTGGCTGTATAGGACAGCAACAGACAGTTTACACGGTACGCCCCGCCTCTTCTCTAAAGCGTTTTCATATGGTTGTGTCCTCCGCAGCGAAGCATGGAACAAGTACGCCGTGGTTAGTAAGTGCTTCGTGGGAGCCCGCATGCCTAGAGCGCCCACTTGATAAGCCCCGGCACATAGGGGCTGACCAGCAGTTCGTTCTTAGGCAGGATCCTTACGGAAAAACCCTGCATGCCGCTGAGGGTGCAGTTGATGCACCCCGTAAACTCATAGCGTGCGTCGGCAATCTTTTTGATTTCCCTGAGGCTGTCTGCAACGCCTTCGATGATCATGCCGGTGCTGTCCACCAGTCCGTGATAGACCTGAACGTCTACATGATCAGGGTCGATATCACCGAGGTTGACGGTCACTGCCACGTTAAGGCAGTTGCCGATCATGATCCGCTCCTCTGCATCAGAGCGTATATTCTCTATGGTTATCTTTGCCCAGCCGGCTGCAATGCCTTCCTTGAAGGCTGCAAGGGCCTTTGCTCCGGCATTGCCGGTGCCTGTCAGCAGGTTGAACCGGCTCTCTGCCTCGTTGTAGCAGCGCTCAGTATACTCGATCGCCATCCTGTGTGTATTGAATACCGGCCAGAGCGTCCTGATCGACTCCTTCATGCTCCGTATCCACCCGCGCGGGAGCTTGTCCGATCCCCTGCTGTAGAAGAGCGGGATGATCTCCTTTTCGAGCAGGTCGTAGATCGCGTTTGCCTCGATATCATACTGGTAATTGATGTCGGCATATTCGTCGACCTTGCCGATGGCCCATCCGATCCCGGGCTTGAATGCCTCGTCCCACCACCCGTCAAGGATGCTCATGTTCAGGACCCCGTTCGCTGCGGCCTTCATGCCGCTGGTGCCGGATGCCTCATACAGCCTGCGCGGCGTGTTGAGCCAGACATCAACACCCTGCACCAGGTAACGGGCTATCACCATGTCATAGTCTTCGAGGAAGACGATGCGCTTTCTGAACTCCTCTTTCTGAGCGATATGCACCAGTTCGCGGAGAAGCTCTTTGCCGGGAGAGTCCTTGGGATGGGCCTTTCCGGAGAAGATGATCTGCACCGGCATATGATCGTTGTTCAGGATGCGGGCAAGCCTGTCCGGATGCCTCAAAATGAGATCAGCGCGCTTATAGGTGGCAAAGCGGCGCGCAAAGCCTATGGTGAGGATCTCGGGGTCAAGCACCTCCTCGGCGGTCCTGGCCTCCGTGCCCGGCGCTCCGCGCGAGATCAGCTGTTTCTTCAGCCTCTTCCGCGCAAAGGCGACGAGACGCTCCCGTCTCCGTTCGTGGGTCCTCCAGAGCTCCTCGTCCGGTATCTCATCAACATGCTCCTTCTTGTCCATGACCTGCGGCTCATTGATCCACTTGTCGCCCATGTACCGGTAATAGAGGGATTCTATGTCGTGGGATATCCAGGAGCGGTGATGTATCCCGTTCGTAATGGATATTATCGGGACCTCTTCCTGCGGCAGGCCCGGCCAGACATGCTGGAAAATATTCCTCGAGACATGTCCATGGAGCCTGCTCACGCCATTGGCGCGTTCGGAGAGATGGAATGCCAGCACTGCCATGGAAAAGCCGTTGTTCGGGTTGCCCCCGCTTTCCGATCCGAGGCTGAGGAACTGTTCCCAAGGAATACCCAGGTCCCGGGACATGTCATAAAAGTATCTTTTCATGAGGTCAGGGGAAAAGACATCGATGCCTGCAGGTACCGGCGTATGCGTGGTGAAAATGCTTCCTGCCCGGACGATCTCGACAGCCTCCTCGAAGGAGAGCTTCTGATCCTGCATCAGAAGCCTGATCCGCTCGAGACTAAGAAATGCGGAATGCCCCTCGTTCATGTGGCATACCGACGGCGATATGCCGAGCAGCCTGAGCAATCGTATACCCCCGATGCCGAGCAAAATCTCCTGCTGCATCCTTTTTTCACTGTCCCCGCCATAGAGCTCATCGGTGATGTCATGATCAGGACCGGCGTTCAGGGGAAAGTTCGTGTCCAGCAGATAGAGCCTGACACGGCCGACATGTGCTACCCAGGCCTTTGCATAAACCTTTCGGCCAGAAAACTCCACGGAAACGGTCACGAGCTTTCCGCTGCTGTCCTTCACCTCCTCGACAGCCATGTTGTAGAAGTCGTTGACCGGATAGCTTTCTGCCTGCCAGCCGTCATAGTTCAGATGTTGCCGGAAATATCCGCTCTGGTACAGGAGGCCTACGCCGACTAACGGGATGCCGAGGTCAGAAGCTGACTTGAGATGATCCCCGGCGAGTATGCCGAGGCCTCCCGAATAGATGGGAAGCGATTCGGTAATGCCGAACTCTGCCGAAAAGTAGGCTATGCAGATCTCCTTTTTGCCGAACCTCTTTTCATACCACTTCTGCTCCAGCATATACCTCTCGAACTTATCGAGCACCCGGTGGTAGTGGGCCAGGAACCCGTCGTCCTGCGCAAGTTCGTCCAGCTGCCGCTGGTCTATGGCGCCAAGCATGCGCACCGGGTTATGATCAAGGTCCTCCCAGAGGTCGCGGTCCATCCTCCGAAACAGTGACACGGCCTCATTGTCCCAGCACCAGAACAGGTTATATGCGAGATCACGCAGCCGTTCGATATTCTCGGGCAGTTTCGGGATGACTCTGAAGGTCTTGACGGGTTTCATAGCTCTCCTTTTTCGGCTAAACATAACAGAACAAAAGACTCGCTGAACACGGCCGGGAAGGCCTTACGTCCGCACCACCACCTGCCCCAGGCTCATTGGCATCTACGTTATATTTTCCCTATATCTCCAACAAATTCAATATGTTTTTTCCTCTCTCCGGTTCTGGTCGCACTCTCTCCCGCTGCTTTCGACTCTATCAGCATCTCGCCTTGACATGATAATAAGTTTCGAATAAACTTAACTTAAATTTATAACTTTAGATTGGAGGTTAGTTATGGTTAGTAGAAGATTATCAGTTCTCATAGCAGCATCTGTACTGACCATGGTGCTCATCACCTCTGTCGGTTTGACGTTTGCCGAAAAGCCGACTGTGCTGAAACCATGCGTGCAGTGCCACCAGCCCGAAAAGGACCTCGTTCGGGGAACGCTCGTGTCGGTCACAGAGAAGTTCAAGACCATCAATGTGCAGGTAGGCCAGAAACTCGTATGGATAATCACCTACGGCGATGACCTGAAGATTACCGGCGCGGACAAGCTGTCAGCGATCCCGAAGGACAAGGAGATCGGCGTCAGGTTTACGGGAGATGAAAAAAAGCCCTATGCCGTCAGCCTCACGGTAAAGCCACCGGCAAAAGTCGCACCGGAAAAGCTCGTTTCGCTCGAGGAGATGGTAAAGCTGGTTGCAGAGGGGTCTGAAAAAGGAAACTTTCTCCTCGTAGACTCGCGCCCCAAACCACGGTACCTGGAAGGCCACATTCCCGGCGCTGTTTCCCAGCCCAATGACAAGTTCGAAGAGCTGAAGGCCACAGTACTGCCGGCAGAGAAGGACAAGCTTGTCATCTTCTACTGCGGCGGCGTTACCTGAAGGTTGAGCCCTGATTCTGCCCGTCGGGCAGAAGCCGCCGGCTACACAAAGGTAAAGATTTTCCACGACGGTCTCCCTGCATGGAAGAAGGCAGGCAATCTCATGGTATCTGAACCGGCTGCGTTACAGGATTTCATCGAAAAAGACATCGCCCACGTCCTTATTGACCTCAGGGATGTTGATGCGGCAAGGAAAGGGTTCATTCCCGGCGCTGTTTCCCTTCCTGCAAAGGATCTCTCCACCGCAAAGGACCGTTTCCCTGCTGACAAGTCAGCACCTATCGTGCTTTACGGCGATGGAATCGACAGTGACGCCTTCAAGACCGTCCGGGGCTGGGGCTACAAGGACACATCCGTCCTGAGCGGCGGAGTGAACGCATGGACCAAGCATGGAGGCAAGCTGGAGACAGGCGCGCCCGGCACGGTCATATCCTATGTCCCAAAGCCAAGGCCGGGAGAGATATCCATAGAGGAGTTCAAGGCTATAGCTGAAAAAGGATCACCCGGAATAGTAATCCTCGATGTCCGGGATACGGACGAGGCGATGAACGGCATGCTCGCCGGAGCTATCAATATCCCAGCGGGCGATATCACAAAGCGGCTCAAGGATCTGCCGAAAGATAAGGAGATCATCACCTACTGCAATACCGGCCTCAGGGCAGAAAGCGCCTACGAAGACCTCAAGGCGGCCGGGTACAAGGTCATGTTCCTGAACGCACTGATCCAGATCGACAAGGACGGCAAATACGAGATAACCAAGAAATAACCAGCGTACGGAAATGATGGGCAAAGGCAGATGCTGAAGCATCTGCCTTTTTTTTGGGCTACCCTTCTTTTCACTGCCAGCTGTCATGTTGCCATAATTCGTCGGTTTTCCCGTTAGGTTAGGTATCAGTCCTGCAGCTCCGGCATTTCAGATCCCAAAAATCTATTAAAATCATGTATTATGTCTGTGGCACGCCATGTGCTGCTTTTTTTTAGTATGGACGATAAAAATAAAACAAAAGACCAGCTTATCCATGAACTGCACGAACTCCGCCTGAAAGTTGAAGAGATGGAGGAGCTTAGGGTCAAATTCGACCGCACAAAGAAGATGATGCGCGCTGCTATCGTCCGCGCGCATGACGAAAAGGAGAAGAATGAGGGCATCATCGGCTCACTGGGTGACGGCATCAGCATCCAGGACCGGCATTTCAAGGTCCTTTACCAGAACAACCGGCATAAGCAGATAGTCGGCGGTGATCACCGGGGCAAATACTGCTATCAAGCATATCAGCGAAAGGACAGAGTCTGCGACGGGTGCCATCTTGTTCTGTCCTTTCAGGACGGTATGGTCCACAGGAAAGAACAGTTCAGGGTCACGGACGGCGGAACCTTGCACTACGAGATCATCTCGTCGCCGCTCAGGAACGCCCGGGGCGAGATCATTGCGGGGATCGAAGCGGTAAGGGACATCACGGACCGCAAACGCATGGAGCATGCACTTGCAGAAAGCGAACAGCGCTACCGCGCGATTTTTGAGACGGCCGGAGATGCCATCTTCATCCTCGACGCGGAGGGCGAAGACGCCGGGAAGCTCATAGCAGCGAACAATTCCGCATGCGAGATGCACGGGTATACGCGGGAGGAGCTCCTGTCGATGAACATACAGGATTTGAACACCCCCGAGACCGCAAAACTGGCCCCTTCCATGATGAGCCGCATTATTGCGGGCGAGACCATGAAGACCGAGCTCGCGCACCAGCGGAAGGACGGCACCGTCTTTCCGCTCGAAGTGACCGCCGTTCTCATGGAGGTCGAGGGGCATAAATACATCCTTGGCTTTGACCGCGATATCACCAAGCGGAAGACCGCTGAGCAGGAGAAAGAGATGCTTATCTCTCATCTGAGATCAGCGCTTGAAGGGCTCAAGAGACTGAGAGGGCTGCTCCCCATCTGCGCATGGTGCAAGAAGGTGCGTGACGACCAAGGCTACTGGAAACAGGTCGAAAAATATATAGAAGAGAACTCTGAAGCATCATTCACCCACGGCATCTGTCCTGAGTGCTTGAACAAAGTAAAAGAAGAGGAGTCCCTGACGTAAGCTCCCCGCAGCATCGGAGGTGTTTCCCCGTACCGTGGCCTGAATCTCCGCTGGTTAACTCCCCCTCTACTGGCACAGCAGCTTATCCCCTTCTCTGTCATCTCCCTGTCAGGAGCTGTCTTCGTCACGCCCCCGTCCGACGGTCAATAGGCGAGCGTAACGCAATCGTAAAAAAGGGCGAAGCCGATTATCCTCAGCAGAAGCACTGCACTGATGTCGATCGTATGCCATAATTCGAAAAGCAAGAGCAGCCGGGCGATGAACGCGGTCTATAGGAAGACCACCAACAGAGGGACATGCACCGAGGAGCATCTTTATGGCAGACCGCTCGGCACTGTTCCGGAGATAACCGTTCTACCCCTGCTTTTCGTTATTGGCCTCTTCTTTGCCGATCTCCTTGCGGTCGTCGGAGGATTCGTCGCCCTTAAGCCCTTTTTTAAAGCCCTTGATTGCCTCGCCTAGTCCTTTCCCTAACTCAGGGAGCTTGCTCGGGCCGAACAGCACGAGCGCAATGACCAGCAGAACGATAATCTCCGGCATTCCCAAACCAGCCATAGATGCCTCCATACCTTTATACGGGGTTTTTCATCCTGCAGCTCGTGCACGGACATCATTGCCGCATGCACAGTTGCCTGCACGCCTGGAGAAGCTCTCGGAAGTGGCTGTGACTTGGCGGTGATCGGGATATGAAGAGAGCCGACTGCGCATCGCAATCACGGACTCTGCCAGTTTCTGACACGGCGGCAACGGCAGAGACAAGCACGGCAAAGAGGATAACCTGCAAGGTAAATATTAGAATATTATCGTTGTCGATAAGGTCGTCATCATAGAGGCTCAGGCAGATACCGGCCATCACCTGCAGGCAAAGGAATACAGCGAAGAGCCGGGACCGGGAATGGCTGAGGAAAAGTCGATGATGAAAAAAGTGATGCTTCCGGTAGATGTTCACAGTATATGCCTTAAACTCATGATACCGCATGCATACAGGAAATTGCCAATAATCTTACGTACGCATCAGTCTGCCGTGACAGGTTCACTTGACAAGAAAAACCGCAGAAGAGAAAATAATAAGATTTCTGTCGGCAGGGAGACCGCTAACTCACCTTAGCGCGTATCCCTTGCGCCAAAGGTGAAATAAGATGGGCAAAGAGAAAAACATAAAATGGCACAAGGCAAAGGTCACGAAGAAGGACCGCTGGATGCAGAATGCGCATCGGTCAGTGCTCGTATGGATAACCGGACTTTCGGCCTCCGGCAAATCAACCGTGGCAACTGAACTCGAGCACACGCTATTCAGCAGCAAGATCAACACTTTCGTGCTCGACGGGGACAATGTTCGTCACGGCCTCTGCAGAGACCTTGGGTTCAGTGCGGAAAGCAGGAAGGAGAACCTGAGACGCGTGGGAGAGGTTGCAAAACTGCTGGTCGATGCCGGTGTGCTGACTATCGCGGCTTTTATTTCCCCGTACGCTGCTGACCGTAACAGCATCAGGGCCCTTTTCAATGCTGATGACGAGGAATTTATCGAGGTCTATCTCAAGTGCGACATCTCGGTATGTGAGCAGCGTGACCCCAAGGGGCTCTATAAGAAAGCCCGCGCCGGGCAGATTCCACAGTTTACCGGCATCTCCGACCCTTATGAAGAACCGCTATCGCCGGAGATCGTGATCGAGACAGACAGGCTTTCGGTCCGGGATAGCGTCGATATAATCATTGACCATCTCCGGACACGGAAGATCATCTGACCGCCGATGTCCGTTGAGAATGTCCGTGCGCTTATCCCCATTCTTCTCACCATCTCGCGGGATGCGGGAAATGCTATTCTCGAAGTCTATGGCTCAGACTTCGCTGTGGAGCATAAGGAAGACAAGAGCCCATTGACGCTTGCTGACCGGCGGTCACATGAGATCATCGCGAAGGGCCTGAAAGGACTCGAAGGCATGGATATTCCTGTCCTGAGCGAGGAAGGCAGAAGCATGCCATTTGAGGAACGCCGGAGATGGGAGCTCTTTTGGCTGGTGGACCCCCTTGACGGCACCAAGGAGTTCATCAAACGAAACGGCGAGTTCACGGTAAACATCGCGCTGATACAGAACGGTAGTCCTGTCCTCGGCGTCATTTATCTGCCGGTGAAAAGCATCTGCTACTTCGGGGCGCGGGGCATGGGGTCTTTCCGTTTGGCAGCATCGCTGATTGATGACATGGTATCCTTTGACGACGTTGTCGTCCAGGCGGAACGACTGCCTGATGCTGCCCCTGCATCCCGGTTTACTGTTGCAGGCAGCCGTTCGCATATGTCTCCGGAGACCGAAGCCTATATCAATGGACTGAGAAAACAGCACGGCGATATGGCCTTTATCTCTGCCGGAAGCTCGCTCAAATTCTGCCTCGTCGCAGAGGGCAGGGCAGATGTATATCCGCGTTTCTCACCGACCATGGAATGGGATACCGCTGCCGGTCAGGCCATCGTTGAGTGTGCCGGGGGTGCGGTGCTCAGAACCGATACTCCCAAGCCGCTTGAGTACAACAAGGAAATCCTCCTGAACCCGCATTTTCTCGTCCTTGCGCCACAGCAGCTCCGTGGACGTTCCCCGGCGGTGTCGTGAAGTGGACTCGAAATCAGCGGGACAGTTGACATCTCCGGCAGATCCATCTCGATTCCCTTTGCATGGTTGATGATAGAACCTCGGACACTTCTTCGGAAAGGCAGCGTGCTGCACGTTAAGTTATGGTAAGCGCTATCCCACCGCGGCAGTTTCGACAAACCGTGAGAATTCCTTTCTGAACCGCTCTACGCTGAAACGTTCGGCGTTTCTCCTGATCTCTGCGGGATCAAAACTTCCCATGCGCTCGAACTCATGAATCGCCGCAACAAGGCTGTCCACGGTCTGCTCCCTGAAAAATATTCCCGTCTTCCGTTCGATAACACTCTCGAGCACCCCACCCTTTCCGTAGGCGATAACCGGTGTGCCGCATGCCTGTGCCTCTACCGGCACGATCCCAAAATCCTCGTCAGCAGCAAAGACAAAGGCCCTTGCCTTCTGCATGTATTCGCGGACGATATCCACTGGCTGAAATCCCAGCAACTGGGTATTCGGGGCCGCAATTGCTTTTAAGGAATCATAGCTCGGTCCGTGACCAATAACGACAAGCCTCCTGTCAGGCATTCTCGTGAAGGCGTTTATGATC
This sequence comes from Nitrospirota bacterium, assembly GCA_003252075.1. Lineage (GTDB taxonomy): Bacteria > Nitrospirota > Thermodesulfovibrionia > Thermodesulfovibrionales > UBA6898 > UBA6898. Next base: position 10,401 of record QKDO01000116.1, on the reverse strand, counting down.
ATATTGATCCGTTTGTATGGCACAAGACGCGAGACCGTAAGATAGAAGTCCTCTTTTTCGCCGTCAAGACTGAAGTGGCCAATATCTACCGGCGGATAAATGACCGTGGAATCCCTGTCGTAGCAATTTCTGATCCTTTCCGAAATATACCGCGAATTGGCAACAAACGCATCGACATCCGCAGCGGTCTTAAGGTCCCATTTTTTGATGCGTTCCAGCAGAAACTCGGCGAGCAGCCGCTTGATGCCTGAATGCAGGCCTGCTTCATTCAAATAGGTCTCACGTAGGTCCCACGCGTACCGCATGGGCGTATGACAATAGCAGATGTGGCACTGGCCATGCCGCGTCCTCACACCCTTGATGACTGCATGCGAGCTAGACAGAACCAGATCATATCTGGAAAGATCCAGCAGTCCGACAGCCAGCGGCATGAACGGAAGATATTGTCGGTATTTCTTCCGTGCGCAAGGCAGATGCTGTATAAAAGAAGTGCGTATGCGTCTGCCCGCCAGGAATTGTCGATCTCTTTCAGGCAGAAAGTCCAACAGGGTAAAGACATCTGCCCCGGGATAGAGATAGAGCATCTGCTCGAGTACCCTCTCCGCACCGGCGTAGGTCGACAGCCAGTCATGGACAATCGCAATCCTCATTGCTTCCCCAAATAATAATTTGTTTCGAGCCCTTTTATGCCGGGGAATGCAGGGACTTCGGCAGAATACTCCCTCTGTTTTTCCAGCGGCAGAATTGTTCCCCAGGCAGCTCCCGGAAATAGAACAGCGAGCACCTTGGCAATGCAGTGGGTAAACGGATAAGAATTGCTGCCTCCCGAGGTAATGAGCCGATACCCTCCGGGAAAGGCAGCTTCAAGAAAGTCGGTCAGATCTCTTTTTGTAGAACCCCGGACGTGCGCAGAGCCGGTCTTGTTATGCGTTGGCTGTCTGCCAAACAGGAGAAGGATCCTGTTATGAAAAGAAGCGAGGTTGAGGACGCCGACGATCATTCTCCCCCTGCTCCTCAGCACGCGGCTGGTCTCGTGGAACATCCAGAAGATCTCCTTCATATGCTCAAGGACCTGATTCGTCACCACGATATCCACAGGGCCGTCCTGAAACGGTAACCACTCCATTTCGAGATCCACAGTTTTGACATCGATACCGTTATCCCTTAGATGCCTCTCAAAATCCGGCCGGGTTTCCACGGCCAAGAGCGAAGCATCGTCGGCAAGGTGCTTAGCTGCCGCTAGGTCAAACCCCTGACCTGCCCCGATGTCGAATACGGGCCCGAAGGGAAGAGACAGCCCGAGATACCTCTCGATAAGATGCCTGCCGTAGCTCAGGGATCGGTCTATCATGCGTTCCTTTGTGCCGGCTCCCTTGCGTCAATCGTCAGCTTCATCCGAACAGATACCTCTTCAGCAGCCGGGGCGTGGCGCCGATCCAGCCGGCAGGGCCGAGTTCACGCATCAGTTCACGATGGTTTGCAAAGTAATCCCGGAACCATTCCCTTTTCCCCTTTTCCCTGCTACCTCCGGATGCGATCTCATGATGGATCACGGCGGCAGCGCCGACGAAGCGCCCGAGGCTGCCCTGCCTTGCGGCCCGCAGGCCGAAATCGGCCTCGAAGCCCCATGCGTTTCCGACGAATTCTTCCCTGAAGCCACCCAGTTTCATGAACAGCTCTTTCCTTACAGCCATATTGCATCCCCGGGGCGAGTTTATCAAGCACGTCCCGTCATTGTCAAAGTTTCCGAAGATTAGCCCTATGTTGTCTGTCCATCCGACAATGCGTCCCTTTGCTCTCTTGTTGATTCCCACTGCCAAGCCGAGCGTATTCTCTGCAAGGATGCTGAGCAGCTCTGTTACAGCGGACCGCTGCCGTGTCGCTCTTACTTCTCTTCCCGCGGTATAGACAAGGACCGGATCATCAGCGAAGGCTGCGATGTGGGCCTCGAGCCACCCGGGGCAGGGGACTGCATCATCGTCCATTATCAGCACGATTTCTGCGTGAGAACTGGCAACACAATGGTTCAGTGTCCGCGTCGTTCCTGGTACTGTCATTCGTTCCATCCTGATCCATTCGTCGCTGTCCAGCTCCCGCTGGAATTCCTTATCCGGCATCTCTCCCTGCAGTCCAAGACAGATGTGCAGGTCGGGGTACAGCGTCCTGACCCGCAGAAGGCTGCTTCTGAGAACGTCCAGCCGATTCAGGCTGGGGATCACTACCTCTGCCGTTAGCGCATAACTGTTCACCGGTACTTGTACCTCACGAGTGCATTCCTGGCGTGCTGCGGCAGCAATGCTTTCAGCATCTTCTTGAACGCCGCTGATATGACAGCGTAGCGGTAATAGAAGTTTACCCCCGGCGTATTCCGGAATTTCCGCGCTATCTGCCACTGTTCCCGTATATGCACACGGATATTCCTGTCGGACAGTCCGCCCAGCGCCACTTTCGCTATGGGAAAACCGAGATAGTAAAAGACTGTTCCCTGCGTAAGAGAAAAGAGAATGAACTCGTAATCCGCTGCTATCCTGTAAGTCGACTGAAACGGATGCCTGCGCAGAAGCGCGGTCTTCGTAAAAAGACTCTGGTGGTTGAAGGCCATGCCTTTCCATATATCCTTCAGGGGGCGGGCCTTCTTGATAACCGAACATTCCTCGTCATAGACAACCTCCTCATCGCCGTATAACAGATCAGCGGCGCCGTAAGGACAGTTCAGTGCCCGTTGCACCGTATTCTTATGATAATACATGTCTCCTGCATTAAGGAAATGCAGCCATTCACCCGTTGCTGCCGCAACGGCCTTATTCATTGCGTCGTAAATCCCCTTGTCCGGTTCGCTCTTCCAGAAGGAGATTCTGTTGCCGAATTTCTCTATGACCTCTATTGTGCCGTCCGTAGAACCGCCATCGATGATGATATATTCTATTCCTTTGAAGGTCTGTTCAAGAACACTTTGTATGGTCCGCTCAAGATATTCTCTCCGGTTCAGAACAACCGTGACGACGGTCAGGAACGGCTTCTCAGCAGTCGATACCTGAAGAGGTACGCTCTCATCGTCGCATTCTTTTGTGGCAATCATATTCATGCCGATTATGTCCGTTTTACTGCCGACAATATACTGATGACACCTTCCCATGCCATGTCCACAGACACGCCAGCCACACAGGGCGCGACCCCTCCCCTGGCAACCTTATAGATACACCGCCAGTTACATCCGAAGCAGTCCATGTTGCGTGCCACGGCATAGGGAAGCGGTCTCGATGTCTTCAACTCTGGACGATAGGGCATGAACCGACCGTAATGTCCACCGCCCAAGATACATACGGAAGGAGTAGATACCGCTGCCGCGATATGGACAGCACCGGTCTCATTGCCGATGAGCAAGCCTGCGCCCGCAATGACTGAGATCAAATCCGACAACGACGTCTGACCGGCACGGTTGAGTAAAGGAGCATCGCAGTTCTCTGTCAGAACTGCTGCAATCGCCTCTTCTCCACGCCCGCCGCAGATAACGCCGATCCAGCCGGTCGCCCCATAAATGCGGCTGCTCAGGGCGCTGAAATTCTTTACAGGCCAACGCCTATCGGGAGTGCCTGCGCCGGGGAACACAACATAGTAACCTTTACCCGGGAGATCAGCTGGGATCGCGCGTGGAAAATGAAGCTCTGGAATACCTGCACGGAAAGCCTCGGATCCGAGCCCACGCACGAATTCAGCATTGCGGCCCAGTTCCATTAACGGCAGTCCCGGAACCGTTACTAATCGTGTGTACCAGCCGTCGCTGATCCATTTCTGCCATTTCGTCATATTTGCAAGATCCCCGGAGGAGCCGATTCTTTCAGGGGCGCCGCTCATTCTGATAATGGAATCGCCAAGGATCTCCCGAGAACATGTCACCAGGACAGCTTTGCTAAACCCTATGGACCGGACGTGATGGATCAACTTCATCCGATAGAAGGGATTGTTGAGGTAAGCCCTCCGATGAATCGGCCATATCCTGTCGAAACAGGACATGCCCTCAGCCAGAGGGCTCCATATGCTATTTCCCAAGAGTGTTATCTCATAGTCGCCGGCGGGGAAAATCTTTCTGATTTCCTTGGCAGCATCGAGCCAGAGAATAAAATCTCCCAATGCATCAGGCCTGACAAGAAGAACCCGCGCAGGCTTTCCCGTAACAACCTTTCGGGGAACTACAATGCAAACACGGTCCACGCAGACCAAGAGGAGTTCATAGGCACGCTGCAGGAATATCTTTATCATCCTCGCGATCCTGAGCGGCGACAGCCGGCTACTTTTTGAATAGATCATGGTCATGTTTCGTCTTACGTTTCATTCTCGAAGAACAGACATTGCAGGGTAATACGCCCAAACCCTGCGCTGCCTCAGCACCTGAGCTCGTTGTCATGCAGGCGCTCATGATAAAGTTCTTATTACCGGCAGTATTCCAAACGATTCGTCACCGGATATCTGTCGCAGCAACACAACCCTGTGCCATCGTGTCACCCGGTAATCTCCCGCATTCTGTTCAGAAGCCTTTGCACAAAGGGAGGCCTCGTGTTCCTGAAGAATATTTGAATCCTTCGAAGCGCTTCGGGGTTTTCCCGTTGTTCCTTTTCAAAATATCTGATCGGGGTCTTTTTTAACGCTACGGTATAGATATCCGTTCCCGGACAATTTCTACCGCTGTTGTCGTGACCTATATTCTGAATCAGGGAAACAGACGGATGCAAGCACAGACCTCTCCGCAGAAAAATTGCGGCATACCAGAATATCGCCCACGTATCGCGCCTTCCGGAATAGTTCTCCTTAACCTGCCGCCAGAATTTATGATATCCATCGAGATTAAATTCCTTAACCTGCTGCCTGGTAAAGGTGTTCATAAGTTTTCGCGCATCTTTTTCGTAATGCAGCCATGATCGGGCCCATGTCCCCCAACCCCAGCAGTTGGATTCTCTGAAAAAAAACGTCTCGGGTATCCCTTCAGAAGATATCGGGAACATGTATCCGCCGATATGCATCACCTTTTCCTCCTGCTCGTAAATCGACAATGCTTCATTCATATAGGATAAGAAGTGCGGTGAACTGACCAGATCATCCTCCATCACAATGATCTGTCCGTATTCATTAACTATTTCGGTCACGCCCGCGATGATAGAGGCGGCCAACCCCCTGTTTTCTTCACTCTCCCGCATGACAATTTTCTTGAATCCCTGTATCGTCCTGCACTGATCCCTGACAGCCTCGACTTTCTCGCGGTCAGATTCACTTCGCGGACCGTCAGAAAAAATGAAGAGTTCGCTGCGGTCGGCAAGCTCATTTACCCGAAGTGCCTCCAGTGTCCTCTGTGTGTGCCTTGGCCTGTTGTATACGAACAAGACAATCGGCGCCGGCTTCCTGCGTGTCTCGCTGCCCATGTCAGAAAAGCCTCAGAAATTGCTCGACGGTCTTCTCAGGATCGAACGAGGCCATCATGACAGCCATGGCATTATCCCCCATTTTTTCCCTCTCCCGCGCGTCCAGAAGCAGCCTTCCAGAACGGTCGATGAGCCTCTCGACGTCAAGATACGGGACGAGAAACCCGTTTTCTCCGTCCCGGACAATATCGGAATTGCCTCCCACATCAAACGTGACCACCGGGAGTCCGCAGAAGCTCGCTTCGAGCAGGGACATGCTGAGATTCTCGATCAGCGTTGGAGACACCGCAAAGGAACAGGACCTGATCAGCGCCATGTTGTCGTGATAGCTCAGCCTGCCGGGCATATGGATTCGGGCATTCCGCGGGGCAAACGTGCACTCGTACCGTAGCCCATCTTCCACCGCTCCTGAAAGGTAAAAGCCGATGTCCCCTTCGGCTTTTCCGGCAAGTCTCCGGATAATCTCAAAAACGAACCGGGCGCCTTTCAGCCTGACCCCTGCGGAGGGGATGTAGACCACCGGGGCATCCGGGCCAAGCCCGATCTTTTCACGGATATCCTGCCGCGGTACGGATGACAGGAGTTCCGCATCGATCAGATTCGGGATGACCGATACCGGGCCTTTGAAGTCATAGGTATCGGCAAAGACGCCTCTCATATAGTTCGAGGGGCAGATGACCATATCGATCTTTGCGAGAACCCTGTTTTCCAGCCGCACCGCACAGGCTGCATCCTTGCGTGAATGGACGCCAATCAGCGGGTTGTTCAGGAAGCGCGTCGGATTATGGTGTGAGATCAGCATCCATGACTCACCGGACTTTTTCTTCCGAAGAAAAAGCCCCGGGGCATTGTGATCCGGAAGGATGACGACATCGGGAGCGAACTCCTTAAGCGGCCTGTTGACAAGAAGGCACCCAAGAGCCGACTCGAGGATGTCCAGGACTTGATAGGCGATTGTCGACCGTTCCGCTATCCTGAAATAGATCCTGTTAAGGATTCGCAGCATCCTGATGAGGGCCTTCGGCGTACCCTGCCGTACAACGTCCCCGACGCCGGCACCTCGAAAGCCGTGGTCTCCGAAGGTGAACACCCTGACGCTAAGCCCCTTTCGCTTCAGCGCATGGTACAGATTGGCATGCAGGCTCGTTATACCGCCCCCCCCATGCGGAGGGAATGAGTGCGAAATTATCGCTATACGCTTCTCCGATGGGAGCTTAGTGTCCACGTTTCAGCCCGCACTTTACGGCAAATTTCATGATTTCCTTTCTGTTCAGGCCGCCGGCACCGGAAAGCGGTGAAGCCCGATACCGCCGCCAGATCCAGAATCCCAACACCGTTGCCGCACTGCAGGCGGCATACCACCGCTTTGCCAGGACCGTTGCCAATACCTTTTCTCGATAACGGCAGGCAGTGCGGTTTGCCGTCCCTATCTTCTGAAGCCATGCATCGGTATGGTCCATAAACACTTTATCATCACGAAACTGGAACATGCTGAGGGCGCGATGCAACTCCATCTCAGCAGGCGTCGGATGGATGCCGAGGGATCTCAGCTGGAGCTCCCGGACCCTGTCGGCAGACATAACCTTGCCCTGCATTTCCCGCTGAACAGTCTGGCTGGGATGGATGCGGTATTCCAGAAGCACTTCAGGGATGTTGGCAAACGCCATTGCTCCCGCACAGCGTACCCATAACGCATAATCTTCAGCGTGCGGAAACCCTCTGTCATACCGAAAGCCGCTTCTGCCGAAATACCTGCTCCGAAGCATGACAGACGGGTGTGCGAGCACAGACTCGAACAGCAGGGAGCATTTTATTTCGTCGGAGTCCGACGGATAATCCCAGATTTCGTCCTTCTCCCCTGTCGTATGCACCCATGTCCCGCAGACGCCCACATCCGGATTCCTTTCCATGACGACGAATTGTCGCTCAAGACGGGTAGGCATACTAACGTCGTCACAGTCCATGCGCGCGATAAAGTGCCCCTGCGCCAGTTCAAGCCCTTTATTGAGCGTGGCAACCAGCCCCTGATTGGTCCCGTTTATGACAAATCTGATCCGCCTGTCGTTATAGGAGCGGATGATGTCGGCGCTGCCGTCAACGGAGCCGTCATCAATGATCAGGAATTCGAAATCGGAAAAGCTCTGGTTCAGGACGCTTTCGATGCCTTGTCCGAGATATCGTTCCCCGTTATAAACCGGCATCAATACCGTGACCACAGCGCTGCCTATCGGGGCCGCCCCCGCTCAGACAACCAGCGGTTCTTTTGGTATTCAAGACAGGCAAAAGGCACTTCCATGATGCTCGGATGGTAGAAGCTGTGTCCCCAGAGACCGTCCTCCCCGAAACACTCACCGTGGTCCGAAAGGAGCAGCATCAGGAACCTGCCGGGAAGGACATCAAGCAGTTCAGGCACATGGCTGTCGACGTATTCCAGGGCCTTTTTCTGCCCGGCGAGAGATTTTCCAAATCCCATGTACGGCGTATGCGTTGCTGCGACATTCAGGAAAAAGAATACCGGTCTCTTCTCCCGATGAAGCCGGAGCTCCTTGATCCTGTTGATCTGGTTTTCAAAGGCACGGTTGCAGGTCTCGGAAAAATCCTCCTGCCAGTGGAACTCCCGGAAATACTGTTTTTTCCAGAGATCCGAGGTGATGAAGTTATCATTGAACCAGTGTACGCCTCCCACGCCTACCGTGCGGTATCCTATCCTTTCGAAACCCCTCACGATGTTCGGCGCCGCAGGGGTCGGGAACCTTGCACCGGTCGTCCTCTCCCACGCAAGCTGCGCCTTGAAGAGCTTTTCCTTCTCCCGGTTATAAGGAGGCGGAATGTCCGGACGGTTATCGCAGGGGAAGATGCCGGCATGGAACATCGAGATGTGCGAAGGGAGGGTGTAGGTGCCGTGTGATCCCACCTTGATCCAGCCGTCCGCGGCAAAGGCCTGGAACAGCTTTCTGATATTCGGCGTCTCCGCCTGCTTGGCAACGTCGAACCGGAGGGAGTCCAGGGTGACAACCACGATGGACTCACGGGAAAGGTCCGTCTCGTACTTCGCACGGAAATAGCCGGGGAACCGTTCCAGAAATAGGTCCAGCCTGCCAAGGAGGCGGAAACGCCCAGCGAATGGAATGTATAACCTCATGTTAAACCCCGTGACCCGTCATGCTGAGGAGATCCTCACCACCCATCGCCTTGAAGATCCTGACATGCCGCTCGGTGAAATGATTCGCCCAGTCTCCCGCAACGCCCTTCCGCTGGTGAGACCGCGTATCTTCAGTGCCCTCGTGCCGTCCGCTCATGGTCTTGAACGAAGTCTGCTCCACGATGTAGGAGATGCTCTCCTCTTTCAACCGCATACCGAATTTTGCAATGATAGCCCTGATATTGCCTTCCCGTTCAGCCAGCATGTCCTCATAGCGAATCTTTACGAGATTCGGAGCATCCACGTTCAGCCAGTAAACCAGCACCGGCATGCGGTATTTCATGTACATGATCAGCTGCCTTTCGACTGCGTCGTCCTTGGGCAGGACAGAAAAGACATCAGGCGTGCATCCCATGGTTCCGGGGTGAAGGCTGTTACTGAGATAGTGATACCCCGACACGATGCAGTCACGGACGTCGCGATAGATGAAGACGATCTTCTGCTGAGCAGAGAAGTCATCGATAATGCCTTCGTGAAAATGCCTCACAGACGTGTCAATGCGCAGGAGCGGTTCGATCTTTCTTCTCATCCTGCCCCTGCGGTCATGCTGGACAAGCAGGGTGAGTATCTTCTGCATCCATTTGGTTCCGGAGCGGGGCGTGCCGATGACATTGAACTCGTTGGGCGGGTATGGGGTGTGCAGCCGTGCGGTCGAACCTGACAGCACCACTTCAAGAGGGAGAAGGACGGGATACAGCCGCTCCCCGTTCCAACCGTACTCGTCCCACCGCATGGAGTAGACCCTCTTTTGCTCCGTCATTACGACTTCATCAGGCGCTGCTGTCTGAATGTTCCTGCTCAAAACCCTCTCCCGGCAGCGGCCTCCGTCGCGGCATACTGGTATTCGGAAAGCTTCGTCACGTCAGTTTCCTTTTTTCCCGAAGACGAGTTTTTTGAGGCGTCCGGCAAATGTCAGTTCCGGCCCTTCTTCAAGAAACGCAACAAGCTCCTGCTCCAGTACCCTGTCCCGGGCCTGATCTATCCCCTGGTACGCAAGCCACTGGAGCTTCCTCCGCCTCCACTCGATAAATCGCAGTTGTTTATTATATGAAGTCTCCATATGCGTGAGAGTGAGATCATGGTACGGATGGTACAGCTTCAACTGCGGATGCCACTTGATCTTCAGACCCAATACCCTGAAACGCCCAGCCACGTCAGCACCGTTTGCATGAAAACCGCTCCCGAAGACAGGATGCTGCTCATAACCGTTTATCTGAAGCAGCCATCTTTTGCGCACCGTGAGACACCCGCCGAAGTTGGTGGGGCCGGTCAGCCTGCATACCGCACGCAGGCGGTTCATATCGATATCCTCCCGGTGGTCTTCTTTCATTTCGTTATAACGGTAAATGTACATCGCGAGGTCTTCGCACTGCCGGTGCTCTTCAGCTACGTCCCGGAGAAAATTACGTTCGACCAACACATCAGCATCAGGGATGACCAGCAGTTCGCCCCTGCTTTCGACAATGCCCCGATTGAAGCAGAACGATGAATGGTACTCTCCGGTCCTGTTCAGGGTAACGACCCTGAAATTCCGGTACTGCTGTTGTTTTTCCCGCAGGACAGGCGATACCTTATCATAGAATTCGACCCAGATCACCTCGTATTCAGATAGCGGCAGATCCTGATCGCAAAAAGAATCCACCGCGTGGTACCTCTCGCGGAATCCTCCGTCCACCATCACAACCGAGATTTTCATAACGCTCCGAAGCACGCTCCCTTCACGACCAAACGATTCATAATAAGTAATTGTGTTGTTTCAATACACTGTCCTTAAATAGCCCCAGT
>QKDO01000074.1 GCA_003252075.1 Nitrospirota bacterium | reverse complement strand
GCCGGTGCAGGTGACGCAGGACCTCAGGGGGTTCTGGAACAGCGGGTATCAGCAGGTGAAGAAGGAACTGAAGGGGCGTTATCCGAAGCATCCCTGGCCCGATGATCCGTGGAATGCGGCACCGACGCGAAAGATCAAGCCCCGACGTTACTGAGCGGCTGATAGGTTTTCGTCCATGACATCCTCGGGCATACTTTCGGATACAGCATAATTACTTTGACGCTTGGTTGCCGTGCTAATGTCCCTGCCGCAGAGAGGCGGGGCACGTAGCTCTGGAGGCGTGAACGCACTACCCTTGCGATGTACGCCGCGGAATCCGTCTCACCCTGTACGAACTTCAAAAACTGCGCCGGGGTCACGGTGCCACGCCCATCCTGATGGCCATAAGATCGTAAGCGGATAAACGCCAATGACACAGAATCCACCGGTTAAAACGAGCGCCAATTTTAAATATCTGAGGTGAACGGATTGTTCCATAGGATCAGCCCCTTTTCCTCCTGATATATTCCAGAGAACCAAACTTCTACATACGGCATTAAACGTAACATATAAGAGAGCTTGCATATCACGGTACAAATGATCAACAGAGCTGGCGGAGGCGCGAATGCAGGCAGCATATGCATCTGGCCCTCGACAGCGGGTAGAACATCATCTTACAACTGCTTGATCCCGGCGGTTTTTACGATCCGGGCAGCTGTATCTATCTCACCTTGCACAAATTTGGAGAACTCGGCCGGTGACATGCTCATCGGCTCTGCTCCCATCTTCGTAAATTGTTCTCTCAGATCCGGTGACGCAAGCGCGCGGGCCACGTCTTTCTCAATCCTTGCTGCTACCGCAGCGGGTATACCCGCCGGTGCCCATATGCCCATCCAGCTGGTGTCTTCGAAACCCGCTGCCCCTGCTTCCGCGATCGTCGGAAGAGCGGGAAGCGAAGCGGCACGTTCTGAACCGGACACACCCAGCGATATCAATTTCTCGTCCTTCATGTTCTTCACAGCAAAGGCCATTGGCGGGAACCAGAAGGTCACGGTGCCCGAGATGGTAGCCGCATTGGCTTCAGGCCCGCCTTTGTAGGGAACATGCACAACATCGATACCGGTTGCAAGCTTGAACTTTTCAGCGGCAAAGTGCGTGCCGCTCCCCATGCCTGCCGAGCCGAACTTAATCTGCCCGGGAGTTGCCTTTGCAAGCGCTATTAACTCTGATACGCTTTTTATGCCTGAAGACGAGCCAACAACAAGAACGTAGGGTTGCTTCGTGAGCGGAGCGATGCCGATGAAATCCTTCCGGCTGTCGTACGGTAATTTGGCATAGAGTGCCGTGTTCGATGCAAAGGCATTGGAAGTTATCAGTAGGGTATATCCGTCCGGTGATGATTTGGCGACCACGTCTGTGCCGGTCGTGCCGCCGGCGCCTGCGACATTTTCAACTTCCACCGGCTGGCCCCATATTTCGGAAAGCTTCTTGCTCACTGCGCGGGCTATGGTATCGGTCGCGCTCCCTGCAGTGAACGGTACGATCACCTTCACCGGCTTTGTCGGATAGTCCTGGGCGAATGCTCCGGCTGTCAAACCTGCGACTACGGCAAATGCCATCACGATGCCCTTGATTCTCATGGTTTTTCTCCTTTCTGAATTATGACTCTCTGCTAACTACGCTCCGAAGGTATACCGCGTACCTGCCGTATTCAGCGTGAATTCGTTCGGCATCTCACTGCTGAAGGCCATGATTGTCTCAAAACCTGTGCAATGGGCCGGTACGATGTAGTCCGGCTTCATGGCCTTGATGTCGGCCACCGTGCTCTGGATTTTCTCTGGTTTGGCATTTACGAGATGGAAACCGCCCATAATTGCGTGGACCTTGTCCGTGCCTGCCACCTTTTGCGCCTGCTTGACCGTGTTCACGATTCCTGCATGTGCGCAACCGGAAATGACCACCAGTCCTTTTCCCTTCACATTGAAAACAAGCGCCTGCTCCCCCCGAAAATCGTCGGGCTCCTGCTTGTCACCGCGTTTAATGAGCAGAGTTGGCGGCACCTTTTCGTATGCCGTAACCCTTTCAATGTTCCCGGTAAAGTATGCTCCAGGAATGATTTGAGTCGGCTGCTTCACCTCCACAACCTTCAGCCCGAGTGCCTCGATTTCCTCCTTCATGAGCTGCCCAAGGTCAGCGGGGTCCGGTGAGTTGGGACGCACGGAATATCTGCGGTTAAATGCCTCCTCGCCGACATAGAACGGCGTACCGGCAACAATCTTTGACTGATTCTGCTTCAGAATGCTCGTGGCGGTCAGATAGTGGTCCCAGTGGCCGTGGCTCAGCCCGAAGGCGTTCGTCTTTCCAATGTCGATGCCGAGAAGATTTATGTTGTTCATTACCCCTGCGGCATCGCTCGCAAAATCGAACATGCAGGTGCTTGCCCTGCCGTCAACAACAGTCTCAACGAAATAGGCAAGCCCATGCTCTGCATGTATCGACTTTCCCGGCACCGATCTGAACCTTTTCGTGATCGTGCTGTCCGGTCTGAGGGCATCGTAGTAATTGTCAGCAAGCAGCCATACGGTTAACTTATCAACTTCGTTAATCTTCATCGTACGCTGCGCAAGTACACCTCCTTTCATAAATTCGCCAGCCATGATAAAAGCACCGGTTGCCATCGAAAACTTCAGAAACTCCCTGCGATCCATCCCCTCTCTCATGATCCACCTCCTTAGGTCGTTGCTTCCGCGACTGTTTCCAGTATATTCACCTGCTAATGCCGTAACAGATTGAACATCAGGATACCCATACCTATGACTGTCAGGAGTATACCTGTCAAGAAAACGATGTATCCGAATGTGTTACGCGACCTGCTCGACATGCGGTGCCTCCTCCCTGTCTTAGGCACATTTTTGCAGGAGCAGCCCGCAGAGTAAAGGTGAAATTACCACGCGAGATGGTAAAAATACCGCAGGAAGAGGTGATACTGGTTTGAGAAAAGTTCTCTGCAGCCAAAAAGAAATTGCGCCTACTGCCTTATTCGAGGGAAAGCGGAATCCGAAAGGGTTTATGGTCGAGGTTTTATCGAAGGTATAACGTATCAGTGCGTCTGCTTACTCAAGGTCTTCTCTATATACGGAAGGCGCTATCAGGAAAAAACTGTCCCTTTCCATGATTATCTTTTCGGAAGCAAGAGCTCTCAGGACCTGTGAGGTCGCCTCTCGTGAAGCTCCTATTCGTATGGCCAGTTCCTTCTGGGTGCGCTTGCCTAATCTGTAGAATCCTTCTTCTTCCTCACTGCCCTCCTGCCGTATTAGTTCTCCAAAGAGTTCCAATAGGCGTTCACGCACATCAAGGAACGCAAGCCGTTCTTCCCGTTCCGTGGCCTTTCTCAGCTTATGTACGAGCGTTGAGAGCAGATCGAGTGCAAGTACGGGGTCCCGCCGTAGCGCCTCGATCAGCCTTTCCCGCTTGAGAACAGCGAATGTAGAGTCCTCCACTGCGACCACCGTGGCACAACGGGGCTTACCATCGATAAGGCTCATCTCGCCGAAATAGTCACCCCTATACAGGTCTGTCAGGATATACTCCTCTCCTTCCTCGCCCATAAGCGTCACCTTAACTCTACCCCTGAGGATCAGGTAAAGATCCGTACTGGTATCTTCCTGTACGAAGACGGCTTCATTCTTTGCGGCATGCAGAACACTGAAATCATCGATGATCTGTTCCAGATACTTCGCGGCAATGTCCCTGAACAAGGTCACCCTGCTGATAAATTTTTCTATTAGTACCCTCTCATCCCTCGAGTTGGGCATGGTCACAGAGCACCTTTCGGCGGAGAATCCTGAGGCGAGATCGGGTCCGCTCCGCCACCTCTGACGGAGATTACGTTAAATACCTCAACGGGAAGGGAAAAGCCTTTGAGGACTAATTGATCCAGGAATTGCGTCTCCACGATTTCTTCGATCTTTCCCAGGGTTTTTTGATTGATGAGGATCTGGCCTCCTTTGGCCTCTGCACAGAGACGGGCCGCAAGATTAGCTACCGAGCCGACAACACAGTAATCCTCACGGCCCTCAAAGCCGATTGCCCCGATAGTAGCATAGCCGTGGGCGATTCCAAAACCGCAGTCGAGACTGTGACCGCTCTTTTGCCATCTGTCTTTCAGCTTTCCAATGCGGTTGCGCATGGCCGAGGCCATGCGTACGGCACGCTCCGTCGGATTCGGCAATGGCACGGGGTCGTTGAATATGATTACGATCCCGTCACCGGCGAAGTGCTCCAGAGTGCCCTCATATGCAAGGATGAGCTTGGACATCTCGACATGGTACTCATTCAGAACAGAGATGACCTCCTCAGGCTCGGACAATTCCGTGAAGGCGGTAAAACCCCGCAGGTCCAAAGAAACGACGGTTACCTCCCGTCGGTGGGCCTTTAGGGGATCATCTGTCCCGCCGGCAATGATAAGGTCCGCCAGCTGAGGGGAGAAAAAGCGCTTCAGTCTTCCGAGGCGCCCAATCTGTTCCACCTGGTCTTGCACGCGCTGTTCAAGGGTCTTGTTCCATGCAGAAAGCTGGGCTGACTGAACCTGAACCGTATCATAAAGTTCCTTGATCCTGAGCAGCGATCGTACGCGAACCAGCAATTCCTGCTCGTCAACAGGCTTGGCGAGAAAATCGTCAGCACCGGCTTCCAATCCGTTGATACGCTCTTCCGCAGGGTCCAGAGATGTAACCATTACTACCGGCAGGATCTCTGTGGCAGGGTTCTTGCGGATAGTACGGCAAACCTCATATCCGTTCATCCCCGGCATAATGATATCGAGCAGGACAAGGTCAGGCTGCTCGATATCCACTTTTTTCAATGCCTCAGTCCCTGATGCCGCTGTCACAACCTCGTAGCCATGGAACGCCAGCAGATCAGTAAGCAGTTTTGCGTTTGCCTGCGTATCGTCAACCACCAGGATTTTTGCGGGGTTTTTCATTCAATACACCTTTTACTTCGGGAGCGCTCAATTATGCAACGAACGGTTTCAATAAACTCGTCAATGTCGATGGGCTTCCTCTGGTAGCCGTCAAAACCGGCTGACATGATCTTTTCCTGGTCATGGGTCATAACCGAAGCGGTTACCGCTATGACCGGGATGCCGGCAGTGGCAACGTTTGCCCGCAGATGTTTCAGTGCTTCGAAACCGTTCATTCCCGGCAGCCCGATATCCATAAGGATGAGGACGGGGGCATACTGTGTGGCCAGAAGGAGACCTTCTTCCGCCCTATCGGTCTCGAGAGGCTCGTATCCCTCGTACCGAAGCAAATCCCGCATCAACTTCATGTTCTTCTGATTGTCCTCGATGATGAGGATCAGCTTGCCTGATATGATGGCACCTCCAATAGGGTAAAGGTAAATGTCGAGCCCTTTCCGATCTCGCTCTTCACGCTTATCCTCCCCCCGTGCAGTTCGACGAGTTTCTTTGTCAGCGTAAGACCAAGCCCCGTGCCTTCACGTTTGTGCGACTCATCGCCCACCTGGCGGAATTCCTCAAAGATAACCTGCTGTTCTTCCGGCTTGATCCCAATTCCCGTGTCACTCACAGAGATCTGCACGCCGCTGTCGGCAGGGTCTGCCTTCACGCTGATCTGTCCGCTGTCCGGGGTAAATTTTACCGCATTTGAGAGCAGATTCAACATGATCTGCTTGAGTTTGCGCTCATCACCCGTAAAGGAACTCAACCTCTCGTCAATGGTAAGATCAATGAAAATCCCGTGACGGGCGGCGCGCTCCCTCACCAGCGTAATGGAATTTTTCAGAGCAGAGGGGAGATCGAACTGTTTCACGTCAAGCTCTATGCGCCCCGATTCAACCTTGGCGAGGTCCAGGAGATCATTGATAAGAGACAGGAGATGGTTCCCCGATGTATAGATATCTTCGACGTACTCAGCCTGCTTCTCATTCAGATCACCGAACATGCGCCTCTTAAGCATACCCGAAAACCCGATGATGGCATTTAGCGGCGTGCGTAACTCGTGGCTCGCGCTGGCAAGGAACTCAGACTTGTGGCGGCTCGCAGCCTCGATCTGCCCATAGAGACCTTTTAACTCGACATTCATGTGGTTCAGGTTATTCGCCAGAGCACCGAGTTCATCGCGGTTCGGTACATCTATCCGCTTTGAGAAATCCCCTGACGCGATATGCCGCAGCTGATTATCCATGAGCGTGACCGGTCCCATCAACGATGACGAGACCGCGTAGCCGAGCAGAACTGCAAGCCCGATGCTCCCGACGGCAAATCCGATAACCACCCATCGGGATGTCAGATATGCCTGGTTGCTCTCATCGATCTTTGTTTCCATGTCAGCCTCAGCCCGGTTCACCATCTCATTGGTGAGCCGCTCGAGGCTGTCAGCAAGCGGGGTGGCCCTGGTTATCCGGAGTTCTCTTGCCCCTTTGAATTCATTGTTTCGCGTTAACTCTACGATCTTTGTTATTACTGCGATCAACTGTTCATGTTCGTTGCCGATCTTGTTATAGAGCTCCACCTCGTCCCTGGTTACGAACTGCAGCCGTTCGAGGTCGTACCGGAATTCATGAAGCTGGCGGAGCGCACTTTCCAGCATCCGCTCCTCCGGGGAAAGGAGCGC
Source organism: Nitrospirota bacterium (assembly GCA_003252075.1). GTDB lineage: Bacteria > Nitrospirota > Thermodesulfovibrionia > Thermodesulfovibrionales > UBA6898 > UBA6898. The sequence continues at coordinate 14,996 of QKDO01000074.1, read as the reverse complement.
CGTTGTAATACTATAGAGCTGCGTGGTTGTGTCGTGCTGTAACTGCCGGAACGCAGCGACCTTGCGCCGGAGTTTTCCCACGTCTTCGAAACGGCGGTTAATGCCGCTGAGGACCTGAATGACGACGACGCCGAATATGATCAGCAGCAGGGCAATGGCAAAAAAGGCCCCGAGCAGCTTGGTGTGGACAGGGAAGGGAGCTCGCGCAACGATCCGAGGTAACCAATCCTTCATGTCCATAACGTTCAATGAGGCAAGTCACGCATGGTTATGCCGGTTCCTACCACGCGGTTATCCCGAATTCCTTTTTCAGGGCATTGATGAAGCGCCAGTCAGTATACTGATCAATGAACTGCTGGGGATTGGCTTTCATCATCCCCGTATCACGCATGCGCAGTGCGTAAAAACGGATGGTGTCTTCAGGGTTGTAATCCCGCCATTTACCGTAAGGGATGTCCTTCAGCGTATGGAGGACGTATTTCTTCTCCCCCTCTTTCACGATTTTTCTCGCGAGAAGTTCGTTTGTTGTTAACTCGGGGTCCCGGGCCACGATGTCTACTGCTTTCAGGATGGCGCGAACAGCCCGCTTGGTGGCGACGGGATTATTTTTCACAAAGTCGCTCTGCCCGCTTACCATGCAGCAGAAATACTGGGACCATGGTTTGTCGACATTGGTATCTACAAGGAGACGGCCGATTCCCTTGGCCATAAGCTCCTGCGGTCCGGGCGGAAAGGAAATGAAGGCATCGATCTTGCCATCCTGAAAAAGACGCATGGCTTCGTCCTTATTCACCCAGACATATCTGATATCTTTGCGCGGGTCGAGGCCCACATATGCGACTATGGCGGAAAGAAAGAGATGGGGACCGTTGTTTTCCACTGAGCCTGCCCAGACGGTTTTTCCCTTGAGGTCACGAACCGAGCGAACCCGTTCGCTCCCTATCAGCGAATAGCAACCTACATGCAACCCTGACAGGAATTTCATCGGCGTGCCCTCTTTTTCTGCATTATACATCCCCAATACGGAAAATTCCGGTGTGAGATCTACCAACCCTTGTTTGAACATCGCGGGGAGTTCCGGTCCGGGACCTGATATATAGCGGATATCGGTAAATCCCTCTTCGCGGAGCAACGGTTCAGCCATGTAAAAAGGCGCCCAGCATGCAGGGTTCCAATAACGCAGCCTCAGCGTTTTCGTTTCCGGTGGCGGTTCTACAGCAGCAGTACCAAGGAGAGGTCGCAGGCCTATCAAAGCTGCAGAACCTGCTAGAGCAAGTCCTTCTAAGAATTCCCGCCGGCTCCAGCCGTGAGTTATTTGGCCTCTCATAGTAAACCTCCTCTTATCAGGTTGTTTTGTGGAGACAACAAAAAAGCCAAGCAAACCAAAGGAAACTAATCCTTTGGCAGCTCGGCCATTGTACTAAAGATCACCGCTTTCCTCCCCGTCCCCACTGGCATGGCGGCTTTATTGAGTCTAACTAAGCTCTATCATGGATAGGAGCCGTTGTCAACGTGAAATTCCGGTTATTATAATGTCCAATAATCCTTACCAGCAGGGAGTGAGACGGACTATTGAGGGACAGGGGTAAGAGGGGCAAGAGGTATTAAAATCCGCATGCCCCCTTTCGGAGTGTTTATTTTTTCTTGACGGCCTTTACGTCTATCTCGGTCGCCTTCATCTGGTAATGGATCGTAACTTTTGCGCCGACCTTGAGGTCGCCCGTCACTTTGGTTGCCTTGTCGCGGGCGACTTCCCATTTTTCCTTGCCCTTCTCCACGACGATCACATCGTCTTTTATTTCCAGAACCGGACCGGTAACCTGATAGGTTTTGAGAGAACCGGCAAACGCAAGCGAAACCATCACCAAACACAGAACTACTGCCAACATCACTTTCCTCATACGCACGCCTCCTTTTCGGAATGAAATAATGAGCCGCCTGTCGAGGCGGAAACTATCTTCTTGCCTTGCCGAAGATCGATCCAAGGACGCCCCGGATGATCTGTCTGCCGACCTGGCTGCCTATCGCGTGTGCAGCGCTTCTGGCCATGGCCTGCAGCATCTTCGTGCTTTCCGGGACCGGCTCGCGGCCTGCTTTGGGCGGCGCTGGCGCCGAAGCAGCCTGTGCAGTCTTTTCCTTCAGTTTTTCGTATGCCGATTCCCTGTCCACAACGCATTCGTAGTGTCCGGCCAAAACCGAACTGCTGATCACCGAAGAACGCTCCGCGTCAGTCAGCGGCAGAAGACGGCTCCGGGGAGGGCAGACCAGGGCGCGTTCTACCATGGCGGGGATACCCTTGGCGTCGAGGAAGGAGACTAGTGCCTCTCCCACACCGAGTTCCATGATGACCTTCGACACATCGAGGGCAGGATTGGCGCGGAATGTCTCTGCCGCTGCTTTCACCGCCTTCTGCTCCTTTGGGGTGAAGGCCCGCAAGGCATGCTGCACCCGGTTGCCGAGCTGTCCAAGCACGTCCTCGGGGAGGTCAAGAGGGTTTTGCGTTATGAAATAGACGCCGACACCCTTTGACCGGATAAGGCGAACGACCTGTTCGATCTTGTTTGCCAGCGCCGGCGGGATATCTTCGAACAGCAGGTGTGCTTCATCAAAGAAGAACGTGAAAACAGGTTTGGGAGGGTCACCTACTTCAGGAAGTTGTTCGAAGAGCTCTGACAGCAGCCAGAGCAGAAATGTCGCATAGAGTTTCGGCGACTGCATCAATTTGTCAGCAGACAGAATATTGATCATTCCTCTGCCCTTGCTGTCAGTCTGCATCATGTCCTGAAGATTCAGGGCCGGCTCACCAAAGAGAAGGTCTCCGCCCTGCTCTTCAAGCGCAAGAAGGCTTCTCTGGATAGCGCCTATGCTCGCTGCAGAAATGTTCCCATAATCGTTCTTGAACTGATCAGCCTGTTCACCCACGAACTTGACCATGGAACGCAGGTCTTTAAGGTCGAGGAGGAGAAGACCGTTGTCATCAGCGATCTTGAAGGTCATGGCGAGGAGACTGGACTGGATCTCGTTCAGGTTCAGTATCCGTCCGAGAAGGAGCGGTCCCATTTCCGAGACTGTCGTCCTCAGGGGATGTCCTTTTGTTCCAAAAACATCCCAGAAGACGATGGGAAATCCTTCAAAACCCATGTCCTCCATGCCCAGCTGGGCAGCGCGCTCCCGTACTTTGGGATGCTCCCCCCCTGGCAGTGCCATTCCGGAAAGGTCCCCTTTGATATCCGCCAGGAATACCGGGACGCCGATAGAACTGAACTGTTCGGCAAGCACCCGCAAAGTGACGGTCTTGCCGGTTCCGGTGGCTCCGGCGATAAGCCCATGGCGGTTTGCCATGCGTGGGATCATCGTTATGTCATGATCAGTTTTTGCTATGCAGAGCGCATCGGATATCCCCGCCATCAGACCTCCTCAAAAAATCTCGGGAAAAGATGCATCATAATATCATGAGCACAATGAAAAGTGAAGATTATGCAGTGCTGATTACCCTTTATATATAAAAGGATATGACAGATAACTTGCTATGAAGTCCGGTCTCCCGCACGCCCCATGACAAAGAAGGGTGCATGGTTTGAGGTGAATGTTACAGGTTCGTTCTTCAGGATCGGCGAGATTGCCGGGTGTCTTTTGAATACACGCTCCAAAAAAAGGCGCACGCGTTTTCTGTCCCATCCATGGGGATGCTCAAAGTCGGTATAGAGTGAGAGGTCGCCTTCATAGAATCCCCTTGTTTTGATGCCGGATGTGTTTTGCCGGCAAACAGGCATATTGAAAATAGCGAGGTTGAGGAAATCTATGGTATCGCTATGCTGAACCGTGAAATCGAGGGTTTTTCGCGCAGCGCCTTCGGTTTCTTCCGGCGTGCCGAAGAGCAGGTACACATAGGTTGCAATGCCGGCCTTCCTCAGGTTCCCAAGGACAGCCGCGGCCATGTCCACGCTGGCACCCTTTTCCAGCCTGTCGAGGAGGTGCTGATCGCCCGATTCTATGCCCAGCTTCAGCATGACGCATCCTGATTTTTTCAGTGCAAGGCAGAAGTCAGTTTCAGCAAGATGCGGGCCGATGCGCACAAAGCCGTACCAGGGAATACCGGGGCTGTCCTTGGCGAGGGCTGTGAGCACCGCAGGGCTGACGGCATTATCGAGAAGATGGATAAGCTTGGGATGTGCCTCTTCGGTAAGAAGGGCGAGGTCTGCCATGACCTGCCGCTGAGGTACCGGTATGAACGGATTTCCTTCTGCCTTCTCAGGGCAGAAGGCGCATTTGTTCCAGTAGCAGCCCGTTGATGCACTGTAGGGAAGGATGCTTCCTGGCGAGAGGTACTGATCCCGGGGTAGAGAGCGGTAATCCGGCGTCGGCAGGGCGTCGCCGTCTGCAGAAATGCCCAGTAGCGACAGAAGCTTATTTTCACCCTGTCCGGCGACCATATGATCGACAAGACCTGCAAAAGGGTTTTTCCCGCCGAGACCCTTTTGCCACGAGGTGACCAGTCCTCCTCCCAGGATGATCCTGATCCCCGGATGCTCCCTGCGAACAAATCCGATCATCGCAAAAGCTGTCAGCGCCTGGCTCAGGTAATTGAGAGAGATCCCCACCGCCGAGGGCAAATCCCTTTCCAGCATTCTTCCGAGCCGGTCACGAAAATAGGGATAAAATGCATTCCTCTCAGGAATTTCAGCCGCGGCAAGGAGATCGCTGCTCCTTACCGGCGAAAGACCTTTTTGCGCATAATCGGCAAGTCCGACCTTCGTTCCCGGGAGAGATGCCTTCTCAAGAACTCTGCCGATATCCCTGATCGTCCGCGAATAACGGTCGAGGTGATGGTACAGGTCCGGGTGTTGTAATGCGGAGAGGTTCTTGTCGCGGTTTTTGCATGCCCGCCTTGTCCACGCATCCACTGCTCTGTCAAACGGTTGCGCCTGGCTGAACAGATGAAGCATGCCCTCCAGGTTGGCATCTATAAGATTATGCCGGATCCCGTGGCAGGAGAGCATGCCCGAGAGCCTCGCGATTCCCGCGGGCGGTTCGCAGGGCTTGGCAACAGGCGGATAAATAAGGGATATCAAGGTATCTCACTCTACCAGATATCCATTTTCTCCTTCAAGTGCCTCAGTTCTTAGGAGGGTCCGGATAGCCGAGTCAAAGAATGCGCCGGAGCACTTATTATGACATTGCCGATCATGTTGTTGTATATTCGGGCAGCCTTCTCTCTCCAGTCGCTCCGCTGATGCACGGAAGGAGTGCGAAAGGCGTTATGCCAGCGTGCAGGCGGGATAGAGGAGTGCAGGTTGAACGTTCCTGGAATTATACTCTAATAGCCATAATCGCCGATCTCGATGTGCACGAGGATCCCGTTTTGAAAGGTAAGGTAACGAACGAACTGAAGCGAGCCGAAATCATATACCCATTCTTGTATCTCGACGAATTCTTCGACCAGGAATGGCTGTCGATATGCTTCTTCTTCGCGTTTATTCCCATTGGGGAATACATCCCTGAAGAAATCCCTTTTTATATTTTTTTCATAGCGGACACTGCGGAAAGTCGGCTCTCCGCACTTCATCAGGACATCGTACATCCTGTCACCACGAGAGACGATCCCCTTGTCGCACCTGAGGGTGCCGAGAATCGCGGAGGCCTGCATGTCGGGCATTGGGAAAAAGAGCATCAGGAGCAGGATTATGATTTTCAGCCATGCAGCCATGTTGTATCGTCTCCTCTGGATTACTGCGTTCGGCATACAGCGTTATACACCAACTCGTCACCCGACTGAGCTTTGATACTGAACCAGGTCGGATCAATATGGGCACTTTCGAGGATGCGTGCTTTTTTTTTCGTACAGTCGATTTCATAATGATATTTCACAGAATCCGTCCCTGCCCAAACCAGGACAGTGCCGGCAGCGGTCTGCTCTACACTATTCGGATCATAAAGGAACTTGTCTCCGTAGGCACTTTCCTGGAGAAGCGTCCAGGTGGACTGACGCGTGGAGGAACAGCCCGCAATAACCATATGTGCAACGACAGCAAGTATCATGAGTTTTCTCGGATATGGCCGCATCTTCAAAGGGAAACCTCTTTTTGCTGCATGTAACTGCTTCATAACGCACCGCTGCAACCGGCCAAGCTGCTGAAGCACGAAAGCCTGTTAATTCATAATAGCATACCTGCATGCTGAACTATATCATGCCGGCATGTCGAAAGAGCTGAAATGGTTGTAATGAGGGTTTCCATCACTTGCATAATCGTTCTTCTCCTATTATGATGTACATATAAGAATTTTGAGGTTCAGGTGGGGTGTATGGATAGGGATGAACGGGAGAACTCACCGGTAGCGTTCTGCCTTGAGAGCGTAGCTGCTGCAAGCAAGATCCTTGAGGTTTCGGGGATGATAGTATGGCATCTCCGGTTACGCTTTGCTACCGCAAGGCCAGGGAGAAAAAGCGTCCGGCCGCAGACCGTTGGAAACGTTACTTACGTGCAGCTGATGAAGAACATGAAGAACGTGCCTGTTACCGCGTCCTCAGGCGGTAAGATGACCGGGGCAATACTGCCATGAAAGAGATCATCATTGCCGAGGATATTAACACCCTCCTCTCGCAAGAGCAGAATTTCCTCAGCCGATCTGACATAAGAATTACCGAAGCCCGTTCAAACGGCAACGCCCTGGAACTTCATCGGGACCGCAAGGCTAATCTTATCATCTCGCATCTCGATGCTGCAGATATGAGCGGGGAAACGTTCTGTTCTCTGGTGCGCGGCGATGAAGCCCTGTGCAGCGTTTCGATCATTCTTGTCTGCTCAGGACGGGAGGAGGACATTGCGCGGTGCGTGCAGTGCAATGCCAATGCCTTCATCTCCCGACCGGTCAATACCGCTGTCCTGCTTCAGGAGGCACACCGGTTTCTGCATATCCCGCTGCGGATGAACTGCAGGGTTCCGGTAAAAATCAGGGTGGATGGCCAGTCACGGGGAAGACGTTTCACCGGCATGATTGAGAACATCAGTACCGCGGGGATGCTGTTCTGGTCCGCGGGAGGATTGCTTGAAGGTGATACGGTTCAGGGCTCGTGTTCCCTTTCCGGGAGCAGGCAGGTGACGGTGTCGGGCGAAGTGGTTCGGGTTCTCCCGGGGAGGTCCGGGGCTGAGTCGGGCTATGGCGTGAGTTTTGCCGATATCAGTACAGAGGCTGCTTCTGCGATTAGACGCCTTACCGAAGAACGGAAAGAGGACTGCACATAGGAGAAGTTCTGCGGACGCAGATGCTGCGCAGTATCAGGGCAGTCAGGACCTCGGGGAAAACATGGAAAATTACAAGCTCGTTCTTCCGGAACACCTTAACCATTGCGGCTTTCTCTTCGGCGGCAATCTGTTGAAGTGGGTGGATGAAACTGCCTGGATCGCGGCAAGTCAGGATTTTGCCGGCTGCAATTTCGTGACGATTGCCATGGATACCGTGGAATTCAAGAAGACTGTCAAGCAGGGGGCTATTCTCCGCATGAGTGCTCAAAGAGAAAGGATCGGAAACACATCCGTACCAGTATGCGATTTCGGTCTTTGCTGCGGATATAGAGACCGGAGTGGAAGAGATGGTATTTTCCACCACCATCACCTTTGTGCGGATTGATGCAGCGGGGAGAAAGATAAGTCTTCCCACGTCTGCATAGACTGGAAGAGTTGTCAGGTTTTCTGCACACAGGGGATCTGCCCATTGCCGGCATATCACGATGTGCATTACAGACCGGGAATGATGTGAGGTGACAGAGCTTCATGAAAAGCACGGGATATTTCCTTTATCTGCTTCTGCTCGGCATATGGACAGGCGGGATATTCATGTTCACCGTTGTCGTCACACCGGTCATCTTCAAAGCCTTTGACCGGGATATGGCCGGCGCTATTGTCGGCAGACTTTTTCCGGGCTATTTCTTCTTCATCCTTATCACGGTTGCCCTGACTGCGACGTTCCTTTTTTTTGCCTGGTCGGCGCGAACAGGCACTGCGTTCACCGTGTCGGTTGTTCTCGTGATGATCGCACTTGCTATTGCGCTCTATATCAATTTCAGCCTTCATCCGCGGATGCAGAGCGTAAAGAAGGAGATCCCGTCTTTTGCGGGCACTCCCCCCGGACATCCTTTCCGTGTGAAGTTCAGAAAGCTGCATGCGGAGAGCGCCGTGCTCAACCTTATACTCTTTGCTGACGGCATTGTCCTCGTTGCTATTGCAGCATTTTCAAGAAAGTGATCCCGCCTGACATATCCTCATGATCAGGGTATATGGGTCCCCAGGAAGATGACTGCGGGAAGCGTAAAGAACGAAAGAACCGTTGTCACGACGATCATGAAGGCAGCAAGAGAGACATCCAAGTTGAAGCGGGCGGCAACGAGAAGAGAAAGCACCATGGCAGGCATGGCACCTTCAATACTGCATGATGTCAGGGCAATGCCCGTAAGACCAAGCATCCGGGCGGTGCCATAGGCAATGAGCGGGCCTGCCACAAGCTTTATGACAACCGCGGGGATGATGGCATAGGCGTGCTTTACCTTTGGCAGGGAAAGGGCGAGCCCTATGCTGAAGATCATGAGCGGGACGACGAGGCTGCCGAGCATATCGAGTGTTTTTAAGGCAAAGACCGGCAGTGATATCCCGGACTGATGCAGTGCCATGCCGATAAAAATCCCCCAGACGGGAGGCAGGGATGCAATGGTCTTCAGGGATTCCTTGCGGCTGAGCTTTTTACCCTCTCCGTACTTGGCCGCAAGCGCTGCCCCCGCAAGCCAGAGGAGGGGGGTCGTTGCAAGCAGATCGTAAAAGAGCGCGTATTTTGCCGCTGAGCCCCCATAAAGCCCGGTAAGGACCGGCAGCCCGAGATAGGTTACATTGCCGAAGGCCGACGCAATGAGAAGGACGCCCGTTTCCTGAGAAGACAGGCGCATCTTTTTTTCCGTGAAACCATAGACCCCGGCAGCGAGCAGCAGTGCTGCCCCTGTTGTGATCACTGCCGTTACCGGCACCAGCACCGTTTCCCTGTCGACCGGGGACTGGTAGAGCGTCTTGGTGCAGAGTGCAGGGAGGAAGAGGTTCAGCACACAGGCATTGATCACCCCGCGCACGTCATCGGGATCGATTCCTCCCGGCCGTATACGGCGGAAAAGGACTCCGGCAAGGATGATGAGGCCGAAAGAGAGAAGAATTTCATGCATACCGGGGATTATACGACAACGGAAGGCCATTCGCAAAAAGCGGAAAAAACGTTTGCTGCTGCACGGACGTGTCGGCAGAGGACAGGGCTGAACCGTAAGGGAGGTATGTATTGATACGCTCCTCTGCGTGGAGTAAAATATAAACTCGGAGATGGAAAACGAAACCCGTACCTGCCATGAGCCCATCGGGGAGAAAGCGGCGCAGCCCTTTTTCCCCCTGACCATTACCGGCAAGATCCTGCTCGGGTTTCTGTTGCTCTCGGTTCTCGTCGTTATCATATCATGGTACGCAATCTCAAATCTCGAACGACTGAACAGGATTACCCAGAGCATTCTCAAGAGAGATGCCGAGGTAATTGATACCGCGGACAAGCTGATCGACAGTATCCTTGCCCAGGAACTCTATGCCAGAAGATACGGGATACTGAAAAGCAGGGACATGGTTGCACTTTATTGGGATCGGAGCAGAGAATTTGAGCAGATGATGAACAGGATTGCTGTCCTGCCCGGAAGCGGTGATATACCGATCAGCTACCTCAACAATCTTTATGCTGGGTATAAACAGCTCTCTGCGCAATATCTACAGAATCCGGGATCCGTTTCCGCCCCGAGATATCATGAGGAAATGCAGAAAACGCAGGACGAGATCATCGGAATACTCAAAACAGTCTCTGCAGATGCGCACCGGGCACAGAACGAAAAAATGGTTCTGACGGCAAAGATCAGCTCTGAGGCATCCAGTGTTTCCTGGATATTGTGTGTTTCCGGTATCACCCTGGGAGCATTCGTTGTTTTTTGGAGCACCCGAAATATTGCAAGCTCCATTCAGCAGCTGAAGCATGCAACAAGGGAAATATCCGAGGGAAAGTTCGACTACACATCGATGATTCATAATCGTGACGAACTGGGAGAACTGTCCCTTGCATTCAGTGAAATGACGAAGAGGCTCAAGCGCCTTGAAACGATGTATCTTGATGCGAGTCCCCTGACCCGGCTTCCGGGAGGTGTCGCCATAGACAACATTCTGAGAAAGAGGATCTCCGACGGCGCGCCCTTCGCCTTTTGTCTTATTGATATGGATAACTTCAAGGCCTTCAGCGACTATTACGGCTACGCAAAGGGCAGTGAGGTGATAAAGGCTGTTGCAAGAATTGTGGAATCGGTAATCAGTGATCTGGGAGCTGATGAAGACTTTGTGGGACATATCGGCGGGGATGATTTTGCTGTCATTACCGTACCCGAACGGTATAAGGTTTTAGCATCTGCTGTTATCGAGCGATTTGACAGGATGATACCCGATTTCTACGCGCAGAAGGACCGGGAACGCGGATATATTGTTGCGAAGAGCCGTCATGGGCAAGAGATGCAATTTCCGGTGATGACCATATCCATTGCGGTGGTAACGAGCCTGTATCATGTGCTCGTCGATCCCGTCCAGGTCGGCGAGATAGTCGCTGAATTAAAGGAGTATGCCAAGTCAATACCCGAAAGCATTTATGTGGTAGACAGCCGCAGGGCAGAAGTGGCGCAGGCTGTGCAGGATGCAACAGTCATACCGTTTTCCCCAAAGAATACAAAGGCTGCGGGTGAATAATCATCTTCGCAGGATATTCTTTTTTGCGCTGCTCTCCTGTCTTGTTGCACTGACATCCCAATGCGCGACGAGAGCCGCACAGCAGGAGGCATCCCCCGGTATGGTCGATGCGGAGGCGCTGCCTGAAGAAAATGACGATGAAGAGATCGCCGCAACACCGCTTGAGGTGGTCGAAAGGCGCTATGCTGAAATATCATCAGCGGAAATACCTCGGGAGATTTCCCGCTTGCTTTCATCAATCCGGACTGAACAGGGCAGCGTATACACCGGGATGGAGCATCTTCAACTAGCCTGGCTGTATGGACACTACAGGAACCCCTCGCCCCAGTACCTCAAGGCGCAGCAGGAGCTGGAGGCGTACATCGTCCTTGACCCGGAGAGCGGCGGCAATGACTATCTGCAGAACTGGTACCACATGCTTCGGGAAATGGGAAGGCTGCAGAGGGAGAACAGCGATCTCAGGGAAAAAGCCGATCAGTTGCGGGAGAAGGTGGAACAAATAAAGCATCTTGATATCGAAATGGAAAAGAGACGGCAGAATATAAAATAGCATCGCGGCCATTATTCTGAAAAAATATCCGGTTTGTCCGTGGCGATGCCGTCGACGCCTTTCGCCATGAATTGCTCTGCTTCTTCTCTCGTATTGATCGTCCAGACGACCAGTTTCAGGCCGCTTTTGTGAGCCCGCTCGACATCTCTCGTATGAATGAACCGGAACAGGGGGACGAGGTACTGGGCCTCAAGCTTTAGCGCCGTTTCAACAGGGTTCCTGGACCGCACATAGATAAGTCCGGTTTCGATCGTGCCGGTGCGTTTTCTGACGGCAGCAAGCGCTTCTTCGAGAAAGGACACGATAATAACCCGTTCGTCCAGATTTTGATCGCTGACCTGTTTGAGGACTTTTCCTTCATATCCGGCTTCTTTCAGTTCCACAAGGACCTTTTCTGCCTTTCTGCCGATAAACTTAAGACTTTCTTCGAGGGTGACGATCCTGCCCTCGGTCTTATCCTTCAGTTCTTTCAATGATGCCCCTCCGACAGGGATATCTATGCCGAAAATCCTTTTCAGGTTGTCGTCGTGGCAGACGATCAATTCACCATCTCCCGACTGTCGAATATCAAGTTCTATGGCATTGGCACCCAGTTTGATAGCCGTGCCGAAGCTTGCGAGCGTATTCTCCGTCTCATATGCCCGTGCACCACGGTGACCTACTTTCAGAAACATCCCAGCGTCTCCTTTCTCTTTTCTGCGATAGTATATCATTGAGCGCCTCGGTTGCAGAACAGCGGCGTATATCCTGATGCCTGCTCATCCGGTGCCGTGCCGCAGCATGGAGGAATAAAACTGCCTCTCACCAACTTTGACACAGGACCTCCTTCGGCATATAATGGAAAAGAACTGATGTTTTCAAATTCATCCGGACCGGTGTCCGTGGAACGAGGTGGACAATGAGGAAGATCGTTATGGCGAGCTTGGTGTTTTCGCTTATTTTTTTCCTGTCAGGCGCGTATGCCGGATGGGACCCGCGGGACAAGGAGGAAGAAGAGCGAGCAGTCAACGAAACGATCAAAGACCTGTTAAGCATTGATCCGACCTTGAAAATATTTTTTGAAAAGGCCTATGGATATGCTGTGCTGCCGACCGTGGGCAAGGGTGCCTTCATCGCGGGCGTCGGTTACGGAAGGGGATGGTACTTTGAGAACGGCAAACCCATAGGAAAGGCGAGTGTCACCCAGCTGAGCGCCGGAGCGCAGATCGGGGGGCAGGCATATAGTGAGGTCATTTTCTTCCGCGATAAGGAGGTGGCAGAACTATTTAAGAATGATCTTTACGAGATGGGCGCACAGTTAACGGCGATTGCCGTGACCGCCGGTGCCGGCAAGGCGGGAAACTATACGAATGGCGTTGCGATCTTCATTCTTCCGAAGGCCGGCCTCATGGCCGAGATCAGCATAACAGGGCAGCGGATCGCTTTTGAGCCTTTCTGGGAGTGATCAGAAGCATACACGGGGTACCGGCATTCCAGCGAGCGCGATGCAGGATGGGCATTCCATTGCGTTCGTTCTCCCCTGTGTCTCTGAACTGACCGCATCTTGCTGAAGGAGTCAGCTGCTTGCAGACACTCTTCATCCGTTCTTTCGCAGGGCTGCAAAAAAAGTACGGATCCGGCTTGCATTGGTACCGACGTCGCTTTTCCCCACACGCGAAAGAGATCGTATGTCTACTCGGCTGGTATTACCCTCTGCCGTAATGCGGACCACAACATCGTCCTTGAACCTGAACCAGAACGTTGTATCTGTTGCCTCGATGATCCCCTGCCTAGCATCTGCATGCACGATTTCCCAACCCAGCTTTCTGGCTGTATTCAGGCTGCGTTCGAAGGCAACATCCGCCGGCGTTTCAAGGAACAGGGGTGCAATGTCCGGATATGCTTTGTGCTGCTCGGCAGCTATCTCTGCACCGCCATATGCAGCAGGGTTCTGTGCCTCTTTCCGCAGCCTCAGGACAGCATCGAAGGAGGGCGGGTTTTCCGTGTCCGTGGTTATGTCATGGATCATCGGAACGGTGCGGAACGTCATCCACATGCGGATTGGCTGGCTGACGGCAGCAACCCCGATCACGACTGCGACGACAGAAAGGATAAGGCTGGCGGAAGACTTCCGGTAAAATGAAACAATGCAGACAAAAAGGGAAATCGCCGCCAATGCAGCTTCAGCATATGCTGACCATCTCAGTACCGCAAGTCCCCTGCGAAAACCCCACCATCCCACATGTGTTCCAAACCCTGCCAGCACCAGCATAACTGCGAAGACTATCGTACCTATCAGGCAGGAGAGGGCAAAGCCTATGCCGCTTTTGTTCTGATCATTCATGGCAGACTCCTTTTTTGTGCGGGCGCGAGATGGCTATTGCAGGATTCATCTTATCGCCCCTGGCTCCATTATAGCAGGGCCTTGTCCAAAGTGCTATCGTCAAAGAAGCCCGGAGAGCATAGGTAAAGAGGAGATGACACGTAAAAGGACGCGGCTATATCCTGCGGGTCTTTTTCAGTCTCAACGGCACTGCCGGGTCAGGCGTGCAGCTCTTGATTTAGCGGATGCAAATCCCTGAAGATACAAGTCGGCAGAATACGTAACGGATGCGGAGGTGACAGGTAATATGTCGCAAGGAAAATATTCTCGTATGCTGAGGATTGCCTTGGCAATGATCTTCTTCGTATCTTTTGTGGCATGCGAGAAAACTCCGGTACTGCCGCTGAATAGGACTTCTGATGGTCTGGCGATAAAAGGGTATGACCCTGTCGCCTATGTGACGGAGGGGATGGCTGTGCCCGGACTCGCGGAAAACGAGTTCGTGTGGAAGGGGGCTGTCTGGCGTTTTGCAACCTCGGAGCATAAGGCACTGTTCAAGCTCGATCCGGAGCGGTACGCGCCGCGCTATGGAGGCTACTGTGCCTATGCGGTAAGTCAGGGGAAGACCGCGGACATCGATCCCGAGGCTTGGACTATCGTTGACAACAAGCTGTATTTGAACCTGAACAAGGATGTCCGGGGGCTGTGGGAAAAGGATAGGGATGCATATATCCGGCAGGCCGACATGAACTGGCCGCACATGATCGGGAAGTAGCCATGGCCTATGACCAACAGGCTGCCGACCGTTTACGGCGGCTTGCAGCGCAAGGGAAGGGGACTTCCTCCCGCAAGATGTTCGGAGGGATCTGCCATCTTCTGAACGGCAATATCTTCTGCGGTCTCTCTCACAGGCATCTTTTTCTCAGACTGGGCGAAAAGGGAGCGGCTGAGGCATTGCGGGCACCCTTTGCCCGTCCTTTTGAAATTGCCGGAAGACCGATGAAGGGATGGGTCATGGTTGCGCCTGAAGGATGGGACGATGATGACAAACTCTCAGCATGGGTCGAGGAGGCAAAAATGTTTGTCGCGACCCTGCAGAAGAAATGATGCGCTGCTTTTCCCGTGCATTCACGTTTATAATAAAACATGGATCCTGCAGCTGAACTGAAAGCGTTCTGTGCCGAGTCCGGCGCTGACCTGGCGGGCATTGCCGACCTTTCGTTGTTTAGGGACGCATGGAGGACCATCCCCGGAGACCTCCTCCTTCCATACACCCGCGCGGTTTCTGTTGCCATTCGGCTTACCGATGCTATCATGGACGCCATTGATGATCTTCCCACACCTGCCT
>QKDO01000104.1 GCA_003252075.1 Nitrospirota bacterium | reverse complement strand
GACCTTGGCGTTCTCATTGAGCTGAGGGATTGCGTTGCAGGAATGACGAAATCCGACTTCTCTGCATATGATGACAGAGGTCGTTTGCTCATTCCTGCCCTGTCCGATGACCCGATCATCGACACCGTTGCAGCGACGGAAAAAGGAAAAGGAGAGCAGGCACTTTTCATGAAAAATGCGCTGGAAAAGGCTGTTCTCAGAAAGGGACCGTCTCTCTCCAAAGGACCGATGAACCAATATCATGCCTTCATTCCGATACATACCGCTGATAGGCGTATCGTTCTGGCAGGCAATGCCTTTTATGCATCGACAAAGGATCTGGAAGACTTTATCAGTCTGAAAGGAGCAGGCTACCGGCTGGACATAAAGGATATGGCGCTTTGGAAAAGAAAGATAACCCCGAGGGACATCAGAAGCATCGCCACCATCTGCGAGTATGTACACCGTCTTGTTAATCTTACGGTGAAGAACAATTACGAAAAGAACCTTTTCCGGGAGCGCGGTCTCAAGACATCGGCCATCATGGAGCTTTTTTCTGAGATCGAAAGGGATATGAGCAAAGAGGGACTGTACAGCATTCTGTGTGACGCAATGTTGTTCCTCTTCGGCGGAGATACTGCTTCGGTGATGGTCAGAACCGGTGATCAGTACTTTCCGGTGGTGACTTCAGGAAATCTGCGAAACCAGGTGGAGAAGATTCCCTTGCGCGGTGAGCTATCGAACATTTCCGATGCAGTCAGCAACAGGAGAGTCGCTATCTGCACCGAATCAATGGAACTGCTCCGGCTCGGCTATCCGGAAAAGGTTGAATCTCTCTACCTGTTTCCCCTTGTGATGAAAGATGAGCCCCTTGGCCTTCTCTGCGTCTTTAACTCTCCGCTGAGCGGGGAAGACTGCGGCTCCATTATGAAACTCTGCAGCTTTTCGGCCTTTCTGTTAAAGACGATCATGGTTCAGGAAATATTCGATACAAATGCCAGCACTTTTATTTCATTGAATCGCGCCCTTGACATGAGTCCGGCATTCCAGGATCAGGACACCCTCTATGAGTCAATCGTAGAGCTTTCCTCCCAGCTCACGGATGCAGAGAGGGTATCGCTTATGCTTCCCGGCGGAGAACAGCAGGAGCTGTTCATTACGGCAGTAAAGGGCATCAACAAGTGGATCGCAAAGAACATCCGGGTCAAAATAGGTGAGGGGGTGGCCGGCAGGGTGTATCAGGAAGGCAAACCCCTGATCGTCAGGGATATCGAGAGCAGCCTCTCTACGGCGAAGAAACCCAATTACCGAACGGGGTCCTTTGCGAGCATCCCGCTCAAGATAGGGGATGAATCGATTGGCGTCCTCAACCTGGCGGATAAGCTCAGCGGTGAAGTATTTTCAGAGGAAGACATGATGTTCCTTCGCTATTTTGCCTCCTATGCATCGATAGCGATACGGGGATCGCAGTACTACCGCAAATCCGAGGAGCTCAGGACCCTGTCTGTTACCGATCCCCTTACCGGTTTATTCAATAGAAGATATTTTAATGACCGCCTCTACGAGGAACTGGAACGCGGGACCCGCTATGATTATGTCTTTTCGCTGGCTATATTTGATATTGATGACTTCAAGCTCTTCAATGATACCGAAGGCCATCTTGCCGGTGATGAGGTATTGAAGGCCGTCGCGGAAGTCTCCAAGGAGTCACTTCGTTCCATTGATATCATTTCACGGTTCGGAGGAGAGGAGTTCTCTATCATCATGCCCCAGACCAACAGGGAAGAGGCCCTCCTTGTTGCTGAAAGGGTAAGGAAGAATATCAGGGATCTGCTGCCTGCCAGCTGGAAGACTTTTCCTCACGACAGGGTAACCGTAAGCGTTGGACTGGCAACATTCCCGGCGGATGGTAAAGACGCAAAAACGCTGATCAGAAATGTGGATAAGGCACTGTACCGGGCTAAGCTGACCGGAAAGGACAAAACGGTTCTTTGGGAGACGTTCAATCCTTCAGGGAACATACATTAGGAGCTCCTTGGCAGGCTCACGTAGGAGGCATAGCGAAAATATGCTACCCGCTCCCATGCCGGAAACCGGGGCGGTGCAACGCCGGCGCCCGTGACGGCAATACGCAGAGCCGGGAAGCGAAATTATTGATTATGAATAGGAAGGGTTATTTAGTATAATGAGCGTAAGCATGGATCAAGATAGCACGCTGACGAAAGAAATGGATCTTCTGAAGAGGAAGTTTGAGATCTTCCAGGAGATATCCCGCGCTATCGTCGCGATAGACAATATAACTGCGGTCGCCAATCTCCTGCTTGATTTTGCCATTAATTATACCGATGCTGAAAAGGGTTCTCTGATGCTCATCAACGAAAAGGGAGAATTATATATTCTTGCAGCACGGGATATCGATACCCAGTTCATCAGGAATTATAAAGCAAAAATCGGAGAGGGAATCGCCGGCATCGTTGCAAAGGACTGCATGCCGTTTCTTGTTGAGGATATTGAGAAGGACCACCGCTTCAAGGGCAAGAAACGGGACCGCTACAAAACGAAGTCGTTCATTTCCTGTCCGATCATGAGCAGAAAAAAACTGCTCGGCGTGTTCAATATCAATGATAAGAGGGACGGAACGCCGTTTAGCGAAGACGAATTCGAATTGATGAAGATCATTGCGAATCAGGCAGCCATTGCCCTTGAAAATGCCTTTTTGATGAACCAGTTAAAGCATAAAGCCATAGAGATGGAAGAAATAAACCGGAAGCTCATGGAAGACGACGTTGCAAAGACCGATTATCTTACCCGCGTTTCCCACGAACTCCGCACCCCGCTGAATTCCATAAAAGGAGCCATCTATTACCTCCTGCGGACCGAAAATCTCGGGAAAGATGCCCGGAAGGATTTTTACACCATCATTTCTCAGGAAACCGGCACGCTCATATCGGTCATTGAAAACCTGCTTGATTTTATCCGGCTCGAGGACGAAACGAAGATTGTCAGGAAAACCATAATAAACATTGCGGTCCTCCTGAGAGAAATATCGACCTCAAAGACGCTCCAAAATGAACTGAAGAAGAAGAATCTGCTTCTGGAACTCTTGGTAAAGGACGATATCTCAGACATCGTCGGAGATAAACTGAAAATCAGCCAGTTCTTTCTGAATCTGCTGGAGGGACTGAGTCATTATCTTGAGAATGGCGATGTCATCAGGGTCCGCACCGAGGAGAATGAATTCCTGGAAATATACCTTGATTTCAGCAGAAGGATGCCCGAGTCCGTTCTCAACTGGCTGCTGACCGCCAAGAAGCTCTTTGACACAGATCCCTCTGAAGAGGCGGTAAAGCTTTATCTCGCGCGGAAGGTAGCTGAGATTCATCGCTGGAACCTCGAATTTACCAACAGCGAAAATGCCTGCTCTTTGTGCATAAAGATCCTCAGAAATACGGAACAGAAATTCGAAGCCTCGATAAAAGCATCGCTCGACATGTTTGTCGAGTTTGTTTCGGACATGCTGAATGTGGACATATGTTCCATCATGCTTTCCGATCAAATCACGGGTGATCTCACGATAAAAAGCTCCCAGGGGCTGAGCGACGACGTCATCGGCCGCACGCGGGTCCGACCGGGTGACAAAATAGCAGGATGGGTCGCCATTGAGGGAAAGCCGCTTTTCATTGAGAATGTCGAGAACGACCCAAAATTTGGAAAAAAGAGCATCAAGCAATATACGTCCAAGTCGCTTATCGCTCTGCCGCTGAAGTATCAGGACAAAGTCGTGGGAGTGCTGAACATCAATAATAAAAGGAATGCGGAAGAGCTTACCGTCACGGACTTCCGTATTGCATCACTGATAAGCGAACGCATCTCTTACTTCATCAACAAGTTCACCTCCGGTGAGTGCGACGAGTCGGACCTGAAACGGTTTATGAACTCTTTTGAGAGCCTTATCAGCGCAGAGAAAAGATATCATAAAAAGCAGTCCGTGCTGACGGAACTGATCATTGGCATTCTTGACGAAATTGATGCACCCGAAGAAGACAAGCGCATTGCTCCCTATATTTCACTGGTATATGATTTTGGCCTCACCCTCATTGATGACAGTATTCTGATGAAGAAGAATCTATCATCGTCCGAAGCCCGCAGTCTCAAGTCCCATCCCTATAATACCGTCTTTCTTCTGGACACCCTCGAGTTTTCGGATGATATCAAGAAGGCGATCCTGCATCATCACGAACGCTATGACGGCACCGGGTATCCCGACGGCCTGAAAGGTGATGCTATACCATTACTCTCACGGGTAATTTCTGTCGCTGATTCTTTTTTTGCCATGACGATGGATAGACCCTACCGCAAGAAGGTCTCCAAGGAGAAGGCGACAGAAGAGATCATGCGGGGTGCAGGTTCGCTGTATGATCCGACAGTTGCGTCTGCACTCGAAAAAGTCATACGAAACACGTAGAAGGATCGGATGAACGCTGTTCACCGGACTGATGCAGGCGCGTTCATGAGCTTGCCGCACACGGAAGAGAACAGGGGGATATCATGAAAAACGATATTAGTTTATTGAAGCATATACCGCTTTTTTCTTCACTCACGGATCAGGAACTTCTCAGGATCAGCGTCAAGATGAAAATAAAACTGTTCAGAAAGAACGATATTATACTGCATGAGGAAGACACGAACGAATATATGTACACTATCCTGTCCGGCAGCGTGAAGGTCATACAAACAACCGAGGACGGCAGAGAAACGATTATCGCAATGCATAAAACAGGAGATTTTTTTGGCGAAATGTCCCTGATAGATGGAAGAACAATGCCGGCGACTGTCTTAGCCCTGGAAGACACGCAGACGGCCATCATTTCAAAAAATGCGTTTACTGATCTGGTGTCCGAACAGCATAAAGTGCTGGAGAATTTACTGATCATCCTGTGCACCAGACTCCGTGACTCCTGGAATACCATTCAGATGCTCAATTTCAACAATGCAGCACAACGCATGAAGATGCTCTTTGCGATACTCTCCGGTGAATACGGGGAAAGAACCAACGAAGGGATCACCCTGAACATCAAACTTACCCATCAGAATATCGCAAATATGGCCGGAATAACCCGGGAGACGGTTACCCGCGTAATTGACAGATGGCAGAAAGACAAAGAGATCACAATATCGAAGAATAAGCACATTTGCCTTCATCCTGTTTTTCTTACCACACTGCCGCGGCTGTCTTCCCGGCGATGATTTCGCAGGATTTTCGCCCGCTGTCGGTATCACCGGGGGAAGAGCTGACGATCACAATCTCTTCTTCTTAATCTTCCTCAGCTTTACTGCCAGCTCCCGCGTCTCCTGAAGCAGGATTTCGACCTCGTCTATCCCTTTGTCCCAGAAGCTGCGGTCAGAGATATCGATACCGAGATTCAGAAAGATGCTTCTCGGACTCGCGGAAAGCCCTGCTGACAAAAAAGCCTTGACCTTTTCGATAAACGCCGGCTGCCGCTGCACCGAGCTCTGAAGAGACTTGGAAATCAGGAGGCCGCTCGCATAGGAGTAGACGTAAAAGAACTGGCGGATATGACTCCAGTAGACCCACCAGTATTCGGAGCCCACCGACTGCTCGACAGCATCTCCCATATACGCTGCCATATGTTTCTGGAACAAACGGCCAATCTCCTCCTTTGATAGATATCCCTTTTCCCTGAATGCCGTATGAAGCTCCTGTTCGAACCGGTAGCAGGCGACCTGTCTGAATATTGTTGAGATATCATCCTTCAGTTTCATCATCAGGGTGCTGAGACGCAGTTCATCGTCCGCGTGCAACAGAATTTCCCTGAGCACGAAATCCTCCATGAACGTGCTCGCAACTTCAGCCGTTGATGTCGGCGTGCCGAAATTCAGGCTGTGCTGCTTTTCGCGGATCAGTTCATTGTTGATGCCGTGGCCGAGCTCATGCGCCAAGGTCAGCGCATCAGCGAGCTTGTTCGTATGATTCAAAAGGATATAGGTCGGCTGTGATATCAGGCGATGCACGCAGAACGCTCCGCTGCCCTTCCCTTTTCTGGGGTATACGTCGAACTGGCCGTTTCTGATAAAACCTTCCA
>QKDO01000059.1 GCA_003252075.1 Nitrospirota bacterium | reverse complement strand
CGGTCCCCAATATTGCAAGTCTCCAGGCCTCGGCAGGCAAAGGGGTCTGGTTTCATCTTGACATCCCGTATCATATTCACCATTTTACCGAAGCCGGTTTGACAAAGCTGCTGAAAAAACACTCCTTCTCAATAGTGCGGGTCCGGCGCTTTGATATTGCCTATGGTCCTTTTGGGTGGCTGCAGACTCTCCTGAATATCTCCGGAATCAGGAGGAATTATCTCTACAGCCTTTTGAAGAACCCCGAGTTGAGGAAGGGGGAACTCGCCAAAGCCCGGAAAAGGGACTTGATCTTAACTTCGCTGCTTCTTCCCTGCTACTTTTTCCTGGCTTTTTTTCTTTCTTTTCTTGAGTCCTTCGCCCTAAAAAAAGGCGGCAGCGTCGAAATTTTTGCAATTAAGCAATGAACGAAAGGGGCATGCATGATTCTCGGTAAAAAAATTATTGTGGTTATGCCTGCGTATAACGCGGAAAAAACCCTTCGCCAGACCTTTACTGAACTCCCTCACGAGTATGTCGATGAAGTCATCCTGGTTGACGATGCCTCAAAAGACAGCACGGCTATTATCGCCCATGAGTTGGGGATCAGGACCATAATTCATGGGGAAAACAGGGGATACGGCGGAAACCAGAAGACATGCTATGCGGAGGCTATGCGGCATGGAGCTGATATTGTAGTTATGATCCATCCTGACTATCAGTATTCTCCCCGTCTCGCAACCGCCATGGCATCCATGATCGCCTCGGGCCATTATGATGTAGTGCTGGGGTCGCGCGTTCTGGGGGGAGATGCACTAAAAGGGGGGATGCCCTTATATAAATATGTCGCAAACCGCATCCTCACCTTGTTTGAGAATCTCATGATCGGAGCGAAACTCTCGGAGTATCATACCGGCTACCGGGCCTTCAGTCGCACCGTCCTTGAGTCGTTGCCCCTGGAGGAGAATTCCGATGACTTTGTCTTTGACAACCAGATGCTGGCGCAGGCTGTCTATTTCGGGTTCAAGATCGGCGAGATAAGCTGTCCCACGAAGTACTTTGAAGATGCTTCCTCGATTAACTTCGGGAGGAGTGTGAAATACGGCTTCGGCGTCCTTGCTACCTCCTTCGCGTATGTGTTTCATCGGTGGAAGATTGCGCAGTTTTCGATCTTCAGCAGCACGGGCCGAAAACTCAGCCCATAAGTGAACAGGGGCATGCGGAATCCCGTCATCACGAGAGGACTCGTCGTCGTCGCTCTCATAATCGCCTTCTTCCCGCTTGTCTTGGCCCTCTTCAGAATATGGGGGGACCCCGACATACCGTTTCTCCTTCCCAAGGGGAGGGCTCAATGGATTGAAATAGAACGACACTGGAATCTTGGGATGTGGAAGACTGACGAACATATTGTGTACCGCAGGCAGTTCACCATCAAAGAACCCCTGCCCCACGCGAACCTCACGGTTTCGGCCCTGCGGTCGGCAGAAGTTTATTTGGACAGCAGGCTTGTCATGCTGCCCAACGATATGGCGGACTGGAAACATGCCCGGACAGTTGACCTCAGCAGTCTTCTCGGCGCAGGGAGTCATGAACTACGGGTCGACGTCTCCAACCAGAATGGACCTGCCCTCTTGCTTGCCTACAGTGATGCAGTCGACGTCGCTTCGGGGACCGACTGGCAGGCAAGTTTGGACAGGGTCAGGTGGGGGCCTGTCTCGGTTGCCGGTAAAAGGCTGCCTGCGGAGCTTTCGCAGAGCTTTCCGGGATCATGGTCAGCTTTTCGCGTTCTGATCCCCCTCTATTTACCGCTGTTCATCCTCAGTTTTTTCGCGGTACTCTTCGCGGAGCCGGCTCTGAGACAGTACCCTCGACTCAAAGAAATGATTTCTGGTCCAGCCACTTTTCGATGGATGCTCCTCGGCGCCTGGGCCGTGCTTGCCGCAAACAATATTTTCAAGCTTCCTCTTCATGTGGGATTCGATTCGGTCTTCCATCGCGAGTATATCGGCTATATCGTAGAAAAGGGGGCGATTCCTCTCGCCTCGGAGGGTTGGCAGATGTTTCAGTCGCCGCTGTACTACCTCGCGTCAGCCCCTCTCTCGATGTTTGCGTCAGCCATCTTTTCCGGAGACAAGGCAGAGATGATGCTGCGGCTTATTCCCCTTGCCTGTGGTGCGTTACAGGTAGAGACGTCCTTTCGGGCGGTGAAGCATGTCTTTCCGGACAGAAACGACCTTCAGGTGATGGGAACCCTCATAGGAGGGTTCGCGCCGATGAACTTCTACATATCCCAGGTAATAGGGAATGAACCTTTGGCCGGGCTTCTTTCCTCGATTGCGGTCGTCATGGTTTTGGGTCTGATCAGTTCGGACGTCCTTACACTCCCAAAGAAAAAACTGTTGCTCCTGGGAATTGTCCTGGGGCTCGCCCTCTTAACGAAGGTGACCGCTGTGTTGCTCGTCCCTGCCGTGCT
The DNA here is from genome assembly GCA_003252075.1 of Nitrospirota bacterium. Lineage (GTDB taxonomy): Bacteria > Nitrospirota > Thermodesulfovibrionia > Thermodesulfovibrionales > UBA6898 > UBA6898. The sequence goes on along the minus strand of QKDO01000059.1, from coordinate 3,732 downwards.
GCTGGCATTAATATCCATGCAGTCCAGGATGAAGGCGTCGGCGAAGACGGTGGTTGTGGCATGCCTTGCTGTCCTTGGCATCGTCGTGGTCGTCTCAGGGTGGTACTATTTCAGAAACTGGATGGAACTGGGAAGTCCCTTTGTGGGCGGCTGGGAGACTTCTCGCCGTATTGTCTGGTGGCAGGACCCCGGCTATCGCACAATTCGTGATTTCCTGTCCTTCGGGCGGTCGCTGGTATATCCCGTATACTCCGGGCTCGCAGGGTTCTGGGACTCCGTCTACTCTACCTTCTGGCTTGACGGGTTCCTCAGTTCGATCATCTCCTCTGATATACGTCCGCCCTGGAATTATGATTTCATGATCTCAGGAGCCCTGCTCTCAATCCTGCCGGCAGCAGGCATCCTGTTCGGGATCGTAAAAACGGCATATCCGCATGGGATCGCACGGCCTGGCCAGATTTTTTCCGCGTACTGTATCGTCCTCTTTTTTTCCGTGCTTCTGTATCTGTATGTTACGGTACCGATTTACAGCACTGCCAAAGCGACCTACACAATCGGTATCATTCCCTGTTATGCGATTATCTGTGTCACCGGTCTCGACATTGTCATGAAGTCCAGATTTATGGGTGCAGCAGTCAAGGCCCTGTTGATCTGCTGGGCTGTGTCGTCATATTTCTCCTACTTCGTTCTCTGATCTGCCGGTGTTTGCAGCCCGGAAATATGCTATATTCAACGTACATCATATGACTAATGGAAGCGAAGAGAACGCGCTGCCATCCCGTGGGCTCGGATCTGTTGGTGGCGGCAGCATAGCGACTTTTTTCATGACCTATGGTGCAGCACTTCTTTCTGCTGCTGCAGCTTTCCTTGTCTATCTGCCTGCCCTCCTCAATGATTTCGTAAACTGGGATGACGACCTGTATGTCTATGCCAACCCTTTCATACAATCCCTTGACATGCGGCTCCTTGCCTCAGCGTTCACGACTTTTCGAGGAGGCAACTGGAATCCGCTCACCTGGCTTTCCCATGCCCTGGATTATGCGGTATGGGGATTGAACCCCTTGGGACATCATCTTACCAATATCATGCTGCATGCGGCCAATACCTATGTAGTCGTACTTCTCGCGGTAACGCTCGTTGTTGTTCACCAGAAGCGTAATAAACTCCCCGTCACTGACAGGAAGACCCTTCTCGTGGCCGGGCTTGCGACCGGCCTTCTATTCGGGCTTCATCCGCTGCGCGTCGAATCCGTGGCGTGGATCAGCGAACGAAAGGATCTCCTGTGCGCCTTCTTCTTCTTGCTCTCGTTGATGGCCTATCTGAAATACGTGGAAGGTGACGATGAAGACAAGCGGCTTGCGGCGAGGCTTCTTGGCAAAAGGTATCTCCTTGTTCTCTTGACCTTCATTCTTGCTCTCCTCAGTAAACCTATGGCCGTCACCCTGCCGGTTGTGCTTCTCCTTGCGGACTGGTATCCTCTCAACAGGATAACCAGAAGAACGGTCAGGGCCGTCATTGCAGAGAAGACTCCCTTCATGATCCTGAGCCTTGCCACGTCGATACTGACCATTAAGGCGCAAGGCGCAGCCGTTGTCCCTTTGGAGGGCATTCCTTTTACGACGAGAGTACTTGTCGGAATCAAGGCCCTGGCATTGTACCTCTGGAAAATGATCATGCCCTACCCGCTCTCACCCTTTTATCCCTACCCGCGAAACGTGAATGTTCTGTCTCCGGGATATTTTTTTCCTGTGGTCGTAATTTTCGCATCCATTATCCTATGCATCGGCTTTGCCAAGAAAAACCGCCTCGGGCTTGCTGCATGGGGCTATTACCTGATCACCCTCTTCCCTGTGCTGGGGTTCGTTCAGGTCGGTGGGCAGGCGATGGCCGACCGGTATAGCTATCTGCCGACCATTGTACCCACTCTCTTGGTCGGTCTCGGCATTGCCGGGTTTTATAAGAAAATCTCTGTCCGGGGAGTGGCCATACAGGCTGTTTTTTTCGGTGTCGTAGCGACAATAGTCTTTTCCCTGACCTATCTGACAGAAAGTCAGATCGCAAAATGGAAAAATAGCTTTGTCCTGTGGCATTATGCGCTGGAAATAGACCCCCAACTGGCACTGCCGCACAATAATCTGGCGCTTGCCTATGAGCGGAGGGGAGAGACAGGTCCCGCGATCGAGCATCTCCGTCGCGCCATAGAACTGAACCCAAAGTGGGCTGTGCCTCATTATAATCTGGCCAACAGATATATGGGTCTTGGATGGAACGAGAAAGCGATCGACGAACTGGTCATCGCCATTACGTTATTCCCGCAGTTTGCAGAAGCCCATAACAATCTGGGAATCCTCTATGCCTCGCAGGGGATGCTCACCGAGGCCGTGCAGCAATTTCAGGATGCGGTCACATTGCAGCCGGACAATGAAATATACAGGAACAATCTCACCCGTGCGATGAGAGACAGGGGAAAATAATCTTCGCCTGCACGGGCTGCTGACCTGTGCCGCAGCAGACCTGAATTGAACACATGGAGTCTCCCGATTACCTCTGTACCGGTCCCGGCTTCTTTTCCCGTTGTATAATAGCTGCATCGCTAGCGCCCCTCTTCCGGTATGCGCCGGCAAGGTTGAACTTGAATGTGGGATCATGCGGTTTTATTTTTACCGCCGCCTCAAAATGCTCGATGGCCTTATCCGTCATTCCCTTTTCCCCATATGCAGCTCCCAGATTGTTATGGGCCTCGGCAGAATCGGGCTTGTAAAGCAGTGCGGTCTCGAACTCCTCAATCGCCTTGTCTATGAATCCCATGTTAAAGTACACAATCCCCTTGTCAAGAAACTGTTTCACCAGTTCAGGCTTGAGCGAAAGGGCCATGTTCAGGTGCTTTCTCCCTTCATCAACGAGTCCGGCCCGCACAAGGGCATCCCCGAGGTCACCCTGCACAGTAGCACTGTCGGGAGATTTCCTGGCCGTGTCAGACCAGAGGGTGATATTGTTCTTCCAAATGGCGTTTCTGTCCACCGTTGCGAGCGCAAACAGGCAGGCCAATGCTGCGAGAACAAAAGTGACTGTCCCGGCCGCTCGCGGCCGGTTGGTCATCACCCATCTCAGGGAAAGGGCGATGAGAAGCACGAACCCGACAGAGGGTAGGTAGAGGTATCTCTCTGCAAACGCACTCTCTTTAAAGGCCGGGATATAAAGTGCCGGGAGAAGGGGGATCACGATGAGTAAGAGGCACCAAAATGCCGCCTTGCTCTTCTTAATAGATATATAACAGAGATATGCCAGGATGGACATAAATATCAGAGAAACGATTCCTCTGGTATCAAAGGCCGAGCCGATGGGGTGAAAAACATAATACGCGTTGAGATCAACGGGAAGGAGAAGCTTCTGGAAGTACTGGGCCAAAAGGGAAAAGACATTGACGGCAAGCTGAAAAAAGTCCATGTTGTCATGGCTCTTCATCGGCGTCAGTGCATGCAGGACAGCAAAGCGCACGACAAAGTATAATCCCGCGACGCCGAGAAAAGGAGCATATCTCTTCACAGAGGAGGAGTAGCTCAATGTTTCCTTTCTCAGGAGGAGATCATAGGCAACGATGATGATAGGCAGCGTCAGGGCAGGTTCTTTGCAAAGCGTGGCCAGGGCAAAGCATATGACGGACAGGAGGTACATGATGCCTCGCGAAGGCCTGTCGGCATCGTGTGATCTTAGGTAGAGGTACAACGAAAG
>QKDO01000061.1 GCA_003252075.1 Nitrospirota bacterium | reverse complement strand
CGATCTTTGGCCCGATGACCCTGTGGAACTCGCTGAGCCTGTCAAAAAGAAATCGCAGTTTTTCTTTTTTCAGTTTTTTCATGCTCTTGCGGGCTGCCTCCAACCGTCCTTTTCGGTTACCGGCTTGATGTCCAGGACCGGCGTTCCGTCTATCATGTCCACCCCTTTGATGTGGAAAGTGCAACCATCAACCTTGAGGACTTCCACGAACGACACGCCGAGAGGATTAGGCATTAGCGGAGAGCAGATACTAAAAACACCCAACCGCTCGTTAAGATGCCTGGGCTTCTGCACAAGCAGGTCGGGAGCAAATCGGGGGCTTTGATGAAAATAAAAGAGCACAACAATGCGCTGACCGGCCTGAATGTCCTTAAGCCCTTCCCGGTACTGTTCGTCAATGACTATCGTGCCTTCCGCATCGGAGATGGTCCAATGACGCGAGACCTTTTCGGTAGCTGTCCTGACGAACCCGATAGGTGCAAGCTCGATCTTCATAATGGATCCCGTCCCCTGACGATCTCGTCCGCAATCGAATCGATATCATATGATACGGCTTCCGAAATAAACTTCTTCTCTTGACAATATTGTATCACCTTATCAATAACACCCCTACATTCTTCCTTTATGGTCGCCAATTCACCCATGCTGTCACAACCCTTTTTTCTCTGCCGTACGAGCACATAGACCTGCACGTATTCTCTTGCTTCGACAAGGAGCCTGACAAGATGACTGTCTGATTTCGATTCCTGTTGCATTGTATTGAAGATTCGGGCTCCTTCCTAAAAGGAAAGGCCTTGCAGCGGAGTGCAAGAGATGCACCCTCTGCAAGGCCTTTCCTTTTATACCTTGGGTAGTTTTACCTGCATCCGCACCCCTCCCCGGGTGCACCGGCATTAGCAGGTGCAGTCTTGCTCATAGCTGAAGCAAACGTATCCATCTTTGCTGCTGCGCCTTTTCTGACCATCTTTGCAACTTCGATTGCCTGTGCAATATCGAGGTCGCTGGCCCCGCTTTCCCGGGCTTTATCAACATGATATTGCAGGCAGGGCTGACAGTTTGCAGTTACCGATGACCCGATCGCTATCAATTCTGTAATACGGGTATCAAGCTTCATGGTATATCACCTCCTTCCTGTCCTATAGACGGTGAAGGGGCGGGAAAAGATACACCTATTCTCTTTGAAATCCCGGAGAAGTGAAGGTACGTTCACAGGCCAGTTCATTGCGCTCATCACGATAGAGACTGCATTTCGAGTCCGGTTCCTTTCTGAGCCTTGTTCTGGCCCGGTGCAGCCTGATCTTAACGGTATCAGAAGATATGCCGAGAATGCCGGCTATTTCAGTACTGGTCAATTCCTCAAAATCACTCAGGATCAGGACCGTCCGATAGTTTTCCCGCAGCCCTTCCACCATGCCCCGGATGCAGTCATGCATTTCCTTTTTGATCAGGGATGCCTCAAGAGACGGTTTATGGTCTTCCGTCAATACATATTCTTCCTCGCCCTCTCCTTCATCGTTTCCTTGCCGGGTATCCAAATTCTCTCTCTGTAAAGAACGTGCTCGCACCCTGTCCAAGGCCGTGTTCGTTGCAATTTTGTAGATCCAGGTTGAAAGACTGGATTCTCTCCGAAAATCCTTCAGCCCACGGCTGACTTTTACGAAAACTTCTTGTGCAAGGTCTTCGGCTTCCGTTTCACCGACAATCCGGGCCAAATAGCGGCGTATTTTTTCATTGAAGATTTGATAGATAGCCTGGAAGTCCTGATCGACCGCCATACTTTCATGCATCATCCGGTCACCTTCTGTCAAAGATTCATTATGCCAAAGTACAGCCCGGCAATAAGCAGGACCGCGCCGCTGAAGCGCCTTGACCAAAGACTGAAGTTCTTAATGCCGCGCGAGCTGATGACGCTTTCGGTGAGCCCTGCAGACAGACCTGCGGCGAATATCAATGCGCAATGGGCAAGCGCATAGACAAAGAGCAGCGATCCGCCATATATCATGTCTCCCTGAGTCGAGACATAGGCCAGGATAACCGCCAGTACCGGTGTTGCGCAGGGAGAAGAGACCGTGCCAGTAAACAAACCCAGCAGGAATGCTCCTGCAAGGCCTTTTGCTTTAACCTGCCGCGTTTTTTGGAATGGTAGGGGAATTGCTAGAATCCCCATGAGCTGGAGGCCCATAAGAACCGCAATGGCAGCCAGGATGATATATATCCACCTGCCCATAAAGCCGAGGATTTGCCCCATGACTGAGGCTGCTGCGCCGAGGAGCGTAAACGTGATCGAGAGTCCAAGGACAAATACCAGGGAGAAAATTGCTGCATTCTTTTTGTTTCCCCCGGAATAGCCGCCGACATAACCGATAATCAGGGGAACTGCGGCAAGCACACAGGGACTCGCGGCCGATATCAGACCACCCATAAAAACAGCGATAAAAGCTAGTTCATGCTGATTTTGGATTACGTGTTGTATGTGTTCTGTTAAGCCGTTCATGATTTTATCATTGGTTGAAGAATTACGGGATGTACATCTACTCTTTTGCCTTGTCCGCAACACGGCGGACATCCGCGAGGCATCACCTGCCTTCAGGATGATGGTATCTGCAGTTGCATGTCCCCTTCTTCTTCTCACTCAGTATCCGTTGCATGATCGAGGAAGTGCCGTTGTTTTCAACGACATCCCGGATGATATTTTCTTCAGTGTACCCAAAACAGTAACAGATAAGGTTCTTTTCCACAGTATACCCTCTATATGCCCGCCTTTATTAATACCGGCTCGACTTCTTCATAACCGTAAAAACCGATATGCCGGTGGAACTCCCTGCCGTTCTTGTCGAGAAATACCTGAGTCGGTATCATGGTAACGCCAAACCGCCGCCCGTTCTCCCTGTCCTTTCGTATATCTATGAAGATTACTTCGAGCTTTTCTTGGTAAGCCGTTCTTAGCTTTTCCATTACCGGTTTCATCTGCTCGCAGGGAATGCAGCCGACAGATCCGAGTTCGAGCACGACCATTTTCCCTTCTTTTTTTGCTTTGGCCAGAGCCTCATCTATGCCTGCCGCGCTGCCGCAACCCCAAAACGCCAGAATGCCTATAAGGCCTAATAAAACGAATAGCTCTATGTTCTTTCTCATACCGACCTCGTGCCATCCACGCGGCAGTACGCAACACTGAAATATTTCTTCTGGAAATAGCGTGCGACATTGACCAGCCCGATAAGTACCGGCACTTCCACGAGCGGACCTATGACTGCCGCAAAGGCAGCGCCGGAATTGATTCCGAAAACCGCTACAGCAACGGCGATGGCAAGTTCAAAGTTGTTACTCGCTGCCGTAAAGGAGAGCGTGGCAGTCTTCGGATAGTCTGCGCCGATCTTTTTTCCCAGATAGAACGAGACCAGGAACATGACAATGAAGTAGATAAGAAGTGGGACCGCTATCCGTACCACATCAAAAGGAAGTCTGACAATGTAGTTGCCCTTCAGAGAGAACATGACAAGGATGGTAAAGAGCAGGAAGACGAGGGTAACCGGACTTATCATGGGTATAAACACCTTTTCATACCACCCGCGGCTCTTTATTTTGAGCAAGCTGTAACGCGTTATCATGCCCGCAACAAAGGGGATGCCAAGATACATAAAGACACTCTCGGCAATCTGGCCCATCGTGACATGCACAACCACTCCCTTCAGTCCGATCCATGCCGGGAGAACGGTTATAAAGACGTAGGCGTAAACAGAAAAGAAGAGGACCTGGAATATGGAGTTGAAAGCAACGAGTCCTGCTGCATATTCAGTATCACCGCAGGCAAGGTCGTTCCAGACGATGACCATGGCGATGCAACGCGCTAACCCGATCATGATCAATCCTACCATGTATTCCGGATAACCCCGGAGGAAGACAATGGCGAGCAGAAACATGAGCACAGGGCCGATGACCCAGTTCTGGATGAGGGACAAGCCAAGCACTTTTTTGTTTCCGAAAACCTCACCAAGCTCCTCGTATTTCACTTTTGCAAGTGGAGGATACATCATGAGGATAAGACCGATGGCAATAGGTATATTCGTCGTGCCGACCTGAAAGCTGCTGATAAAGCTATCCGTGCCGGGCATGAGATAACCGAGGCCTACTCCCAAAGCCATAGCAATAAAGATCCAGAACGTCAGATACCGATCGAGAAAAGAAAGTCTTTTGCCTGCTTTTTCGGTCATGGTCTGTCTCCTGATTTCAGGGTATATATGAGCGCAACTATTTTTTCCTGTATCTCATCCCGAGCCTTTCTGAATGCCTTCAGGATCCCTTCTTCCGTCCCCATGGCATGCACCGGATCGTCTATTGGCCAGTGCATGCGTTTTATCTCAGGCGGGGTCACGGGACAGGACGCTTCCGCATTTCCGCATAGCGTCACTATCATATCCATCTTGTGCAAAAGGTTCGTATCTATGCCCTTTGATCTCTGGTCTGAAATATCTATCCCTGCTTCCTTCATGACGGCAATTGCTCGCGGGTGTACAACACCCGCCGGCATAAGCCCTGCACTGTATGATGCTACAATGCCCTTGCCGAGTTCGCGTGCAAATCCCTCCGCCATCTGAGAGCGGCAGGTATTTCCTGTGCAGAGAAACATCACCTTTGTCATCTGCACCTTCCAGCGCATCCTTTCCTGTCTGGCAGAGGCTCGACATTGTCCTGTGACGGCTTGCCGTGAAGAAATTGCTCAAGCCTTTTCCTGTCCTCTGCTCCAGCCTCCTGCGGTATCCTTTCGAGGACAGACAGAAGGAGAAACCTTCTGAAGAAATCATCATCATCAATACGGTAATGTGTCCACCGACCCTGTTTGCGATCCTTCAGGAGACGCGCCTCTTTTAATGCATTGAGATGGAACGATACCCTTGGCTGAACCATATCTAAGGCAGCCACGATATCACATACGCACAACTCTCCATTCTCCAGCAGCTTCAATATCCTGAGCCTTGTTTCTTCGGAAAGGGCCTTAAAAATATTCAGCAACTCCCGCATGGTTACGCCTCCGCCTTTATCAGTTCTTTCACTTTTCCTAGCGAAGGAAGCGGCTTGCCTGCATGCCTGAGTTTGCCGTTGACCACAAGTCCGGGCGTCGACATGGTATATCTCATGATCTCCTGAATTTCAGATACCTTTTCGATCTTTGCATCGATGCCGAGTTCCTTCACCGCTGTCTTTGCAAGCTCTTCCATCTTATGGCAGTTTGCACATCCCGGGCCTAAGACCTTGATTTCCATGATCGCATCCTCCTATAACAGTGCATTAAATACGTAGCCAACAGCAGTAATCGTTACAGCCATGATTCCCACGAACACGGCGAGAAGCGGCACCTTCAACACCTTTCTCAGGATTATCATTTCGGGGAGAGACAGCGCAGTCACCGCCATCATAAAAGCGAGGATCGTGCCAATGCTGAGCCCTTTTTCCATGAGCGCATAGACAATCGGGATCACGCCTGCAGCGTTCGAATAGAGCGGCACGCCAACCGCTACGGCTATCGGCACCGCAAAGGGGTTGCCCCTTCCTGCATAATAAACAAGGAAATCCTGCGGCACATAGCCGTGGATAAATCCGCCTATGCCAATCGCAATGATTATGAAGAGCCATACCTTTCTTATGATATCTGCGGTGTTCTCGCGTGCATATTCAAGCCTCTCCCTGAATACCTTTATTTTCATCTCCTGTGCCTGGCCTGACCGAAACTGGTAAACATACCCTTCCACCCATTCCTCAAGTTTCAGCTTACCGATGATCAAGCCGCCGAAGAACGCCACAAGAAGGCCTGTTCCCATATAGATCGCTGCGATCTTCCAGCCGAACATTCCCCAAAGGAGAATCACGGCGACCTCGTTTACCATTGGTGAGGAAATCAGGAAAGAAAACGTTACGCCAAGGGGCACCCCTGCTTCAACAAACCCTATGAAGAGCGGGACTGCCGAGCAGGAGCAAAAAGGCGTTACCATCCCGAGCAGCGAGGCTAGGATATTCCCTATAAATTCCTTCTTGTGAGAAAGGATACGCCGTGTCTTTTCCGGAGGGAAATAACTCCTGATAACGGAGATCACAAAGATAATGACGGACAGGAGCAGGAAGATTTTGATGGTATCGTAAATGAAGAATTCCAGAGCTCCGCCGAAGCGCGAACCCTGCTCAAGATTCAGCAGGTCAAACGTTATATATGAAGCAAGGGTCTCCAGCACTTTTGCCTCCCGGGGCCGCTACATATATATAAATATATTTAT
>QKDO01000064.1 GCA_003252075.1 Nitrospirota bacterium | reverse complement strand
GCAATCCCCCTGAAGGCCCGTGGTAGACTACCACGTCGATAGGCTGGAGGTGTAAGCATAGTAATATGTTCAGCTGACCAGTACTAATTGGCCGTGTGGCTTGACCCTTATTTCTCTTCCCTCCTGTTGTCAAAAAACTCCTTGCCAAAATAGAAAAACGTAGTAGAATTTAACAAAACAAATAAAGGGGGCCCCAAAGGCCCTTTTCTGCTGCCATCGTAGGAGAAAATGAAGGAACGGGACATATTCGAAGAGATCATTGATATCGGCAAACGGCGAGGAGTGCTTACCTATGACGAGATCAATGAAGCGCTTCCCTCAGAATACTTTTCACCTGATGAAATAGAGGACCTGATGGACCTCCTTCAGGATATGGGGGTGAAGGTCACCGACACCACGGAAGACGAGGCCGCTGTAGAAGAGGAAATTGAGGAAGAGGTAGTAGAGTACGAAAAGACAGAGGATCTGGTCCAGGCCTATTTCCATTCTATGGGCGACATATCCATCCTCACCAAGGACGAAGAGACCGAGCTTGCAAAACGCCTTGAAGAAGGACGGAACATTATTCGTGACATCGTGGTTTCGATGCCCGTATACACCTATATGACTGAGCAGATCGCCCTTGAGCAGGAACAGACAGGAGAAGCGCAAGAAGAGGCCGAAGATGAGGAAGAGGGTGGCGGAGAAGAGGAAGAAGAAAAGCCGGATGAAGCACTGATCAGAAGTCTCAGGATTCTTGACGCGAGCATGAGGGATATTGAGGCTGCCGACAGGAAGATAGGCCGTCATGGCAGTCTCAAAGATTTGAAAAAGCTGATCATGGAAAAAAAGAAAAAAGATATCAACCCGCTGAAGCTTGGCGAACTTGCCAAGGAGTTACAGGCCAAATACAAGAAGGTCGAGGCTGAGATGGGGGTCAAGATTGATGAGCTGAAAGAGCGATGGAACAGGATCACTATGGCAAGGGCGCTTGTCATGGAGGCAAAGAACGAGCTCATTACACGCAACCTCCGCCTAGTGGTCAATATCGCCAAGAACTATGTCGGCAGAGGTCTGCCACTGCTTGACCTTATCCAGGAAGGCAATATCGGCCTCATGAAAGCAGTAGATAAATTCAAGTACGAGAAGGGCTTTAAGTTCTCAACCTATGCCACCTGGTGGATTCGCCAGGCAATAACACGAGCTCTTATAGACCAAACCAAGACGATCAGGGTGCCGGTGCACATGATGGAGTTCTATAACAGGGTTACCAAGGCTTCGCGGGAACTAACACAGGCACTGGGCAGGGAACCTAGCAATGAAGAGATTGCAAAGAAATTGGGTGTGCCCACCCGTAAGGTGGAAGAGGTATTCCGGGCAATCCAGGATCCGATCGCCTTACAGACTCCGGTCGGCGATGAAGATACTGAATTGGAGGACTTCATTGGTGACAAGAACAGCCCTTCTCCATATTCTGATGCCGAACGAAGCGAAACTTCTGATCAGATCCTTATGATCCTGAAAACTCTTACACCAAAAGAAGAAAAGGTGATCAGGATGCGTTTCGGTATCGGCGTTGACAGGGACCATACCCTTGAAGAGGTCGGCAGGCATCTATCGATAACCCGTGAGCGCGTTCGTCAAATAGAAGCAAAAGCCCTGAGAAAGCTCAAGCATCCAAGCCGTCTCAGGGCCTTAAAAGTACTTACTTCCGCGTAATAACTACTCAGCCTGCATTATCATCGTCCCAGGTATAATCGAAATTGTGCTTTCCCTGACAATAGCAACAGATGTCGCTTGGCTCACGCCGAAAACCTGAATTGCGCCGCTTGGAACCTTCTGCTTCCCTATGAAAACTGTTCTGAATACATCTCCCACTTCTACACCGTCCTTCTTGCCGCGGTCAATATATACCACATCAAAAAGACCATTATTTTCTCTCAGGTCCCTGGCGGCAACAATATATCCCCTTATGTCCGGCGTTCTGTAGGGTTTGGAAACAACCGGAGGAACCATTTCCTCATAAGGAACAAGGACATCTCCGGTAGTAATGTCATTATACATTGTCAGGATCTGGGCGACCGTTTCCCCGAATTCAAATTTCTTTATTTCGGTAACGCCAGCCACCTCCACAAGATAACCCACCTTTTCGTTCGTGACCGGATGCATTATGAGCTGGGGTCGTTTCAGAACATAAAACTTGTCGCCAGGACTCACCGGTCGCCCTGTCTTTACATAGACCAAGTCCAGATTGCCGAACAATGTTCGCATTGTCGGAGAGCCCGTGATCATGCCTGTTACCGATACCATGTCTGCAATATATCCGCTGGCTACGTAAAGGAGATTACTTACAAGCGGCTTTTCTGGTACGGGTGTCGCCTCTACTCGCTGGATGGCATCTTTATCAGGAGTCTTTTCTGCTACCGGCTCAGCGACAGGTGGCTCTTCCGCCTTTTCTTCCTTCTCTATATCCTGTTGTATAAGATAGAGCGGAATCCTTATGATCTGGCCGGGCATAAGCTTGTCAGGATTGGCTATTTCAGGGTTCTCCTTCCATACCTTCGGCCAGAGGAAAGTGTCGTTCAACTCTTTTTTTGATATGTCCCAGAGCGTGTCACCTTGCTGAACCGTATATTCCTTCACCTGTTGCTGCGCAAAAGCAAAAGATGTTATGCCCAAAAAGGCAATGACCAACCACGGGATAAGTCTTTTATTCAGCATAATACCTCTCCTTCTTTAAAGTTATTCTTCAACTAAAAACATAACCGAGAACAGAGAAACTGTCAAGCATATTCTGGATGCCAGTTATCACGATACGTGAGGACGCTGATCATCTACGTTTAATTTCCCTAGTAAGCAGAGACATGATTCTTAGCCTTGCATTTCTGCGCAATAGAAGACGACAACGCTGAGCCAGAGTAGAATGCAGATTTGGTTAAGCTACCGTAAGCACTTAAAAATAAAATAAATTCAGCCTTACCCGCTGGAAACTGTGTGGCCGGTTTCGGCATGCAACAGCATGTTATGGAGCCGTTGTCTGATAAGCCTTTTCATTTAGGACGTCGTAGGCTGATAGCTTCCCTGTCATAAAAGCCCCTGTATCTACACAAATGATGTTTCTTAATCGTTCGATCTCTGATTTCGGAGAATGTCCGACTATCAGTGTTTTCCTGCCATTATAGGAATGGGACCTGTCCCAGAGAATTTCGTCAGAAGAAGATGTATCTGGACCCTTACCATAAGGAATACCTGCATGCACAAATATATATTCCTCAGTCTCATGATAAAGCTCAAGAGAACAGATGAAAGGAATGAGCGTTTGACTTGCCTTGTCAAGCCCCCGAAAAGATTTTACGGTTGCCTGTCCTCCATTAAGAAACCAGTGCAGCTTGGCATTCTTGCAGTCCTTATCGCCTGTGCACTGCAGAGCCTTTAGTGCAAGGTCTTCATGATTACCCTTAAGCAGTATAATCTGCCCTGGATAATGCTTTTTGAGTCCCGAAACATACTCGACAACTTCTTTACTGTTTGCACCCCTATCAAGATAATCTCCAAGGAATACAAGCCTGTCCTCTTCAGGGTCGAATATAATGTTACGTTCTACCAGATCTAGCAGCAGATCATAGCAGCCATGAATGTCTCCTATGCCGATCAATCGTCTAACTGCTTCTCTTTTCATATCAATACATTCTTTTACTGATACTCTATCATGCCCTTTGCAGGCATCCAACCAGTAATGGTCGGTCTGTAATGGTCGGTCGAAGAATAAGGAATAACAAGCGGTATATGATCTGTTCATATCCGAGACCACTTGTCAATCTTCTACTGTTCTTAAGGCTGCCTCTCTGGTATAGTAGAAAAAGAAGATTTCCCCGGAAAGGAAGGAGTCTGATGAAGGTCAAACGCTTTCGGTTGGATGTGGTTTTGGTCGTGCTCTCGCTTAGCCTAATTATCAGTAGCTTAATTGTAACAGGTTCGGCTGCAGCCCCGACCGGGTCCACAGTGCCGACATCTCCGGAGGCGGTATGCCCACTTCTTAACGGACAGAAGATCCCGACCCTAAACCTAAACACGCTTGAAAATAAGTCATTTGATCTGTCCGCCGCCATTGCAAAAAAACCTACCATTCTGATCTTTTACCGAGGAGGCTGGTGACCATACTGCAATGTGCAGTTAGGTCAACTGCAGGAGATTGAACCAAAGCTCAATGAGATGGGATACCAGATTATCGCAATCAGCCCTGACCGTCCTGAGCTGCTGGAACAGAACATCAAGAAGCATAACTTCACATACCTGCTATTATCAGATAGCAAGAAGGATGCTGCGCGCGCCTTTGGCATAGCTTTCCGGGTTGATGAAAAATCTCTGAAGATGTACGAGCAGTATGGCATCGATATTGAAGCCGCCTCAGGAGAACATGATCTTATCTTGCCTGTACCTGCAGTCTTTGTGATCAGTACTGACGGGATAATCAAGTTCGAGTATGTAAACCCTAACTACGAGGTGCGCCTAGATCCGGACATCCTTATGGCCGCCGCCAGGTCAGCCCTGAAAAAATAGGGTGTCGAACATGGCTAAATGCTCTCACTGCGGTGAAGAGATAGCGGAAGGATCACCTTGCAAAGCCTGCGGCGTTGAAATTCAGTACAAGGATTTCAGGGGCTCGGAAATGCTTGACATTAAAATACCCTCGCCAGCATCCAAATTAAGGGACAGGTTTGAACAGAAGTCTAAATCAGCAAAGAAGGAAGAGGACATTACTCTTATCGCTCCGAAAGCAAAAAGGCCGGTGCTAAGTAAGCCGACCTTTTTGCTCATTGCCGCAATTACGATCATCCTTTCCTCCGTTGCCTGGTATTTCGTTCTCAAATTCCTGCTGATGTTTTAAAGGGCGGAAATGACAGATTACTGAACGTACATCATGTCGGCACATGACTCAGAAATCATCTGGAGTACTGTGCTTGATGCATGGAGATTCAGCATGATGATCGGCACGCTCGGCGGTAGTGTTATTGTCGACATCGTGCATGTGGTCGTCTCTTTCGCCCTTACCCCATTTCTTTTCATCCATATCTATCTGTCAACGCTCGGTGGAACAGCAATGCGGCACATTAAGGCAATGATTACGTGATAAGAGAGAGAAGGGTAACGGTTGGCGATCATGAAACAGATACAAGGAGCGATGCCGTCCCTCACAGAATAACTTTTGGTCACTCAGAGCATCTCAAAACACCTTTTTCAAAAAAGGGCCGGGCAGCTGACGGATGTCCTTCTGCTGCCCGGCCCTCGTTTACCAGACCTCTTATTTCAATGCTTTTGAAAATATGGTCTGGTTGTGTTCCTTAAAACTCCCCTAAGCTGCTTCTGGTTTAACATTATAACGTTTTTGTTAGATTGTCAATCCCGTAATTGCAGATCTAAAGTAAGGTATAATCGTCGTTTGATGCATCCGGTCCGCTAGAATCCTCGTGCAAGAAGCATTCGGGGGAGGGGTTTTGGTGCCATGTGATAGATATATATTTTCACTTATCTCACCCCATCGCTGTTGTGCATTTTATTCCCGCGTGCTATTCTTTTTCCCAAGGAGAAACACGCCATGGCAGAACAGTCAGCTGCAGTCTTCAAATCCTCGGAACTTACCGACAAGATTATCCTTTATTTTATGGAACACGGCATGCAGATCCTTACTGCCATTGTCATCATGGGAATCGGTGTGCTGATTGCCCGGTGGGTCGGCAACATCATGAAGGGCTGGCTGGCAAAAAAGGCATTCGACGAGCCAGTCAGCTCCCTCATCGTCAGGGTCATCAAGCTCCTGATACTAGCCTTTATTGGGATCATGGCGCTTGGCCAGATGGGGATCCAGATCACACCGCTGATCGCCGGGATAGGAGTGGCCGGTGTTGGCGCGAGTCTTGCGATGCAGGGTCTGCTTGGCAATCTCGTTGCAGGTCTCACCATTATCTTTTCTAAGCCCTTCACCATTGGTGAATACATTGAGCTGCTGGGTGTGTATGGGCAGGTGACCGATATAGCATTATTCTCGACCACTCTGCTGCATGCGGACAATTCACATGTTATTGTGCCCAACAGGAAGATCGTTGGAGAGATCCTGCATAATTACGGTAAGATCAGGCAGCTTGATCTGTCAGTTGGCATAGCGTATGATACGGACCTCACCCTAGCGCGCACTGTTGTCAGAACTATCCTGCAGCATAACCCCCGCGTCATGAAGGAACCAGCCGCTTTTTTTGGTATTTCATCCCTCGGCGAGTCATTCATCACTCTCGCGATCAAACCTTGGGTAGGCGTTGAGGATTTCGTTGCAGCACAGACGGAAATCTACCAGTCACTGCTTGAAAGTTTCCGGGACAACAATATTGAAATACCCGGCCCCAGACAGGCGGTACGACTGATAAATCAGCCCTCCTGATCCTGCTCAGCAAGTCCGTAATGGATCAATGGTGTCCTCCAAGCTGTTTCTATCGCAGTACATACCCTCTTACCGCAGCACTACCCATATGCAGCAGCGGATTAAGCGTTGGCGCTTTTCTTGAAAATCGGGCCTTCGTGTGGTATGTTTAGCGTACTCAAAAAAAGATTTTCTGCATGCGAGGAGATGTATACGATGAAAAGGTCTGTTTTATTGCTGACCCTGTTCTTAGCAACCTTGGCCTGCGCTTCATGTACCAAGCCCGATTACAAGAAGGCGGCAACTGATTTTATAACAGCCAACTCACAGATCAGGGACTTTGAAGTCAGAGAGGTTTTAGACACCAAATCTGCGGCCTGGAAGGCTGTTATTGTATACACAAAACAAGGTGCCGCGAAGGTGCCTGTTCTCTTTCTTATTTCGACTGACGGCAAATCTATCATAGCGAACTCAATGGTTTTTGTTGACAATAAGCCAGTGTTTGAGCGGCAGCTTCAAGTTGAACTGGGCAAGGCAGATTTCAAGCCATCAGATCTGGACAGGATCGTCATAAACCCCTCAGGCAAGTCCGTTGTATATATGTTCACTGACCCTGACTGCCCCTATTGCATAAAGGCCAGGGAGAAGCTTAAGACCTACCGCGGAGAATACCGGATTATTCTAAAGCATTTTCCGCTGGAACAGATCCACCCGGGGGCGACAAAGAAGGCAATTGCAGAGCAGGCAGAATGGCTGAAGAAGACCAGAAAAGATCTTGCAAAAGACTCTGATGCCCTCACTTTGGCACAAAGGATAGTAGAGGAAGATATGGCAGAAGCTAGAAGAGCAAATATCGAGGGAGTGCCGACCTATATAATGGGTGACGGCACCCTAAAGCAGGGATTGTTCTAGCTGTTTATTCATGGATGAATATGTGGAACTGATGCCGACATATAGAGCATGCGGTTGCGGCCATGCCAGCCCTGTAGTAATATGAAAGAAAGGGCTCTAAGGGATGCTACGCTTATGGAAAGGACTGAGTCAATCAAGAGGTCGCTCGATCAACCCACGTGGGAGGAAAGGAGCGGACTCCTAGGTTTCCTTGCGAAAGTCTATGCTGAAGTTGCCAGATTTGACGCCACCTTTGATTTCGGTATATCCCAGCTTCTTCAGCTGCCGGAGCGTATCGACGGCAGGACAGACCTTCAGCTAAGCATCGGATTTGTAGTCATAAGGCGTAACAGTGCACTCATCGGCCGTGATTATTGCCTCTATGCTGTACTCAAGGGGAAAGAGCTCGCAGCTTATATCGGCATTTACGCAGACGGAAATATCGACACAGTCAGGGAACTGAAGCCCATGACCAACTTCCGAAATGGATCTTCAATCCTTCATGACTGGCTGCGCGACTTGATCAAGGCCTCCTGCGAAAAGATCTGAGTCACGCAGGAGTTATCGGGACATCAGCCGCAAGGCGCGGTAACAGAGCGATCTTGACAGAGGATCTTCACCCCTCCTGTTGACAGCCTGTCAGCTTCCAGATAGAATCAGCGTCATAGTGATCGGACAGAAAAGAGTTATATCAGCAGCCGAACTTTTCGATGCTGCATTGACCAAGGCCGAGAGGCAGTTTATTGCCCGTCTGACTGTACCGAGCAGAATACAGCAGTTTCTTGACGGTCTTCCTTACGGCAACAAGACCATCTATCGTGCACCCCTTCGGGTACTTCAAGAGCAGACCTGTCAGTGCTTCGATGGAGCGGTCTTCGCCGCAGCTATGCTGCACCGGATCGGATACCCTGCCGTCATACTGAATCTGCTACCGAACCACCGAGACGATGATCATGTGCTGGCGCTCTTTCGGAAAAATGGACACTGGGGAGCAGTAGCCAAGTCCAACTTTAGCGGGCTGCGCTACCGTGAGCCGGTTTATCGCAATCTGCGGGAGCTGGTCATGTCGTACTTTGAGCATTATTATAACGTGCATCGGGAAAAGACGCTTCGAGGATATACTCGGCAAGTTTGCCTTAGTGCGTTCGACAGATGCCAGTGGATGACACGGGATGATACCTTGTACCTGATTGCTGAGCAGCTTGACAGGGTGCGGCGATATTCTCTTTTGACAGCGTCAATGGTCAGGCAGCTTTCACTGGTGGATAAACGTTCAAGCGAGGCGGGGCTGCTCGGTGCAAACACAGCCGGATTGTCCCGACCCCCTCGAAAAAAAGCTGATATCAGACCACGGGGCCGAAGGAGAATAGTACGCTTTTGATTGAGAAAAGTATATTTCTCTGCTGTAGCCATATCCAGTATAATGGATGCACATTTATCTAGAGCCGGTCTGCAGCCGGCAGAAAAGGAGAGCATAATGATACGAATGAGACGCACGTCAAGTTCACTGTTGTTTTTGGTACTGTTAGTCTTGGGTCTTATGATTTCTGGATGTGGTAAAAAGCAGGAAGCAACTGCCCCGGGTGAAAAACCGGCAGCAGCGAAGGGTGTCAACATGCAGGAGGGCAAGTGGGAGATCACCTCAACATTTGAAATGGAGGGCATGCCAGCGGGCATGATGAAGCCCCAAACCTTCACGACCTGCCTCAAGCAGAATGATTATGTGCCCAAGGGCGAAGAGCAAAAGGACTGCACTATGAAAGACGTCAGGGTCGATGGCGACACCGTCACTTGGGAGATCGTCTGCAAGGACTCCAGCGGCAAGGGAAAAATCACTTATGCGGGAAGTAGCTTCGATGGCATAATGGAGACCCTTATGAAAGAGGGCGGCAAAGACGTAACCGCTAAGATGGCCATGAAGGGAAAGCATATCGGACCTTGCGATAAGTAGGTCGGATCAGCACTCCTACGAAAAGGCCCGGAGTGATGTCCGGGCCTTTTTATGTGTTCATGGCCAACATCTGCTCCTTTTTCATGGATCCCATATTCTTGGAATAAGTGCTCTTCCGTTGGAGTTGCAGATCTTTACGAGCCTCCTGTCTTCCTCATTTCTGCCATCTGGATCATTTTGTCGCAGCACTTCTTCATTGCCTCTGTGTCCTCCACCCTCTTTTGCCAACCGCTCTTCCCGGGCGTTGTGCTGCCTGCCATGGCGACATCATTTCATTCTGATCAACCCACAGTCGCAACAACGGCCGCTCCCGTCACGTTGATCACTGTTCTGAATTTGCGCGCTCAGGTCCCCTCCTTTTCGCTTGCCCCCGCCGGGGCAGCAGACACTGCACTGGCAATCAGCATCCTTGCAGAGAATCTTGGAAACGTCGGCTAAGGAGCGTGCCATCCCTTGCGATCGAAAAGCCGGTATGATAGGGTGAAGAAATGAGGATAAAGATCTGTATTATTATCGCCATCTGCGGACTCGCAGTTGCCGCTGGAATATGGGAGAGCCTTTCATCCCGGCAAAAGGCAGAGGGCCGGAAAAATGAGCAATTCCGGGACGAAGTTTTGAGGGCACAAGGCTAATGCATCCTATACTATTCCGGTTTTCCTGAGGAAGATTTCTCCGCAGGTGAGAATTATATTTGTCGCCTGTATTACTCTGACCGCGATTTATGGACTGCGCTTTGATCGGGATCATGAACGGAGGTGAACGAGTTTGAGCTGGTTCTCTGCTTTTTCAGGCTTGGCCAGTATGATGAGACAGTTGCTTATTCCGGTAGTGTCACGGAGTTTGATGCACATTCCGTCGAAGCATTTATATACCTCGGACGGTTTCGCCTGAACAAGGCCAGATCGCCGCGGGCTTTACCGCTGCCTAGGGCTCGGGAGAAGTCCTGAATTTTATGATCGCCTCCATCCTCGGCGCTTCGGTCGCCGACTCCGGGAGGGAAATTTTTATCTATCTGAAGGAAGGCTTCGACCTCCTTGCCTGCTAGAGTAAGCTCACATCAGCGCTGGTTGCGGTGCTCATTACTCAGGGAAGTGAGCTTCTCAGCCAAGGCAGGATAGGCGAAGTATATCTTCGTTCAGTGAGGCTATAGGATATCGCCTATCGAAGGAGATACATATCGCGGCCTTGCCAAGGCATTTATTAAGGAAGGTGACCTGATGAAAGCTCTTGATACTGTAAAAAAATTGACCCTTCTACCCCGGCGTTGGATTTATTCAGTAAAAGAACTGGAATCATGCTTGGGGTTTTGACAAAATTGGGCTAGATGCTAAGGTGCTATAACCCGGGCTTGCCGATCTTTCTCGGCCTTCCAACAGGCAACACCGTAAGCCTCTTAGCAAGCTTGCGTTCTATTTCTCTGACAAAGGTATCTGTACCTAACGGGCGTCCCGTTTTTGAACTCTTCCGGATTGCTGTGATCTGCTCTACCGGAATAGCTGATCTCATAAATTCAACATACTCATGCCGTTGTCCTTCTGTGAACAGCTCTTCCCCCAATACGGGATCCTGAAAGAGGTCAAGATGTGCTCGGGCGCTGGAATATGCATATTCCTTAGGATGTTCTACAATCATGGAGCGAACCGGATTTTGTTCGATGTACCGGGCAACAGCCCAGAGATATGATCCCGGATCTATAATGCATGAGTAATACCTGCTTTCCCATAATCTTCCTGTGCGCTTATATTTCCTGTTCACGTGCTGGGTATAGCACAGGGCTACTCCCTGCATCATTTTGCGAAGGGAAATGTCTGATGAAGGTTTAGCTAACAGATGGACATGATTAGTCATGAGACAATAGCTGATAACAGGCGCATTCCATTTATCCGCGTAACTCTTCAAGAGGTAAAGATACACATCGCTGTCTTCAGGGCTGAAGAAAACGTCTGCCCGATTATTGCCTCTCTGGACAACGTGATGAGGGAATCCTGGAGCGACCGCCCTGGCTATTCTTGGCATAAAAAAGTGTACATAAAAAAACTCTTTCCGTCAAGAATAAAGGGATGTGTCCCTATTTATGAAGCAGTAGGGATCGCGCTCCTTGAATATGTCAAGGCCGTGACCATGCGTAACCGCAAGGCACCCGCCGCAGACGTGCTGTATGGGGCAGAGGACGCAGTCTTCTGATCTTTGGCGGTAGCGTCGCGCTGCTTCAGAGTCATATATCTCGATCAGGCTGTTACGAAAAATATTCCCCACCTGAGAAGGAAGCTTGCGGCAAGCATGGACTTCGCCATCAGGGAGTACTGATATGAAGTTAAATGCTGCGCCACATCCATAACCGGTGCAACCGCCAAAGAGTTCCATGCCCTTCTCATGGAAAATAATGTTCATGAGGTTGTCCTTTAATCCCATAACGGGATTGGTTTCTGCAGCTGCAATATAGTTTTCCAGAAAAGTCTTATATTCCGATGGGTTAGGCAGCCTAAGATTCGCTCCTTCCCCTACCATCGCCAGACGATTGAATGTGAAGAGATCGATTTGATCGCGGAGAACCTCACAAAGCGGAATTACCTGGCTCATGTTGTCCTTTGTGAGTGTCAGCATTACCATGGAGTAAATATCCAGGTCACGAAGGATATTGAGAAATTTCACTGTCCGCTTAAAGTGTCCGGCGCCCCGGATCTTGTCATTGTGCTCCTCGAGTCCCTCGAGACTAACCTGAAAATATGCCGGTTTCCCTATACTGCGCAGGGAGTCAATCTGTCCTCGCGATGCGGGATTGCCGAGAATTGCCAGCGCAAAGCCTCTCTCCGCTGCCTCTCGATAGAGTTCCATAAAATGCGGATATAAGAGCGGATTTCCTCCTGAGAAAGAAATCTGTCCATGGACTTGCTTGCTCTTACAAAAAAGAGACAGGTCTTCGAGGACCTTTCGGGCACTTACAAGCTCCAGGGGTCTGCGTTTGCTGCGGTCATAACAATGCTTGCAGTGCAAGTCGCAGTCCTGCGTGATATGCCATTGAAGAGTAAATATTGAGGCAGAGAAAAAGTCAGAATCGCGAGAATCCCCCGTGCGGCGATACAGCATATCCCGCTGTATTCTTGATGTAGGGGCCAAGAGGATTCCGTCATGGGCAACGGCATCGAGTGCATCACGCACATAACTGAGTTGAACATTTCCCGCAGAAGCCGCGTCCTCGGGATCTATCCCCTCTGCCAGTATCTTAAGAGCCAGCAGGTCCTGCTTCGTTGCTGTGCGGAGAAGAATCTTCAGTGATGTCGGGCTTTTCCAAACGACGACCAGCTCATCGGCCGGTTCGGGCAGCGATACATCTTTTCGTTGCGTCGGATCAAGAAAAGATGGGAGATTTTTCCACGCGAGCTGAACGAGCTGAACCGTGGGGTTAAGGCAGAGCGATTCTACCTGCGAAGGAACCTGGGCCATTGCAGCGCTGAAGAGGGCGATTTCGAGACGCGCAAGATCAGACAGGTAATCGGGAATCTCGAGCTTTACCCTGTCCCTACTTAGGATATCTGGCAGGTCTTCGGACTGACCACTTGCCACAATCTCCTCTTGTATGAGCTCCCAGCGGGTTGGGCCAAGAAGTGACCGACAAGCAGGATACATAGTTTCAAGATCTCTCCTCAGAGCTTCCATATCACCTCTATTCAAGCGATATTCTTACTCCAATCTTAGCATTCTAATTACACAAATAAATATAATGCCCTGAAAACAGAGGGGAGAAATGTCTTCCCCCCTCTTTAGCTGCTCTACTAGTGCCTACAGCACTATTTTTTTGTCCCACTTCAACCGCTTTGCCCAGCTTTTTTTTCCTCTTCAGCAGCTCTTGCCTTCTCTTCCTCTGTCTGTTCGGCCTTCTTCTCGTCTGAACCTTCCCTGCCTGACTGGGCGCCCTGCTCAACCACCGGAGCGTTTTGCTGGTCAGTGCCACCTGCACCTGCTTTCCCGGCGCTTCAGCCCGATGCTGCATGTCCTAGTGATGCAATAACCGCTGCTGACAACAGACCAGCGATGCTGAACCCTCCGAGAATCCTTTTGAGATCATCCTTGTTCATGTTTCACCTCCTTTCTGCCCACAGGGCTTCAATAACATAAACAGTATGACAGATCAGTACAGCGTGCAATATTCATAGTTGAACTCTACCACAGAATGCATTGATAGAAAACTCAGCTGTCAGGTGTTTCCGCATTTTGCAATGTCATCACGTGACACGTCACCTTGCTTACGTTATTGGCAGGGAAGCAGGCCTTTTCTCAAGTCTGCGTTCGTTTCTGTCGAAGCCATCGGATGCTGGCGGGTGCACCATTCTTGTGCTCCACAAGTAGCTGCTCACGATAAGTACACGCCGTGAAATAGGGACAGCCTGTGGAATCTTCTCGCTTTTCTTCAGGACTGCATAAAACGTTCCCCCATTGTTGTGCCCCTCCTACATACTGGTAGGCAGATCCCGGTGCATCAATATTTATCCTGAAGCATACATTTCCTTGCCTTCGCTCAGCCTCAGCCAGCCCTTCACAATCCGGTAGATGATCCAGACCGCGGCAACGCCAAGCACTGCAAAACCTACCCCTATGATAATGGTCAGGCCACCAATGGCTCCCCAAAGGAGACCGAACCAGAACGTCCTGATCTGCCAGCGAAAGTGAGACGCGAGCCAGGTGTTGAGTACGTCATCTTTCTTCACATAATTAATGATGACAGCCGCGATGGCTGTGATGCCGAAAAAGAATGAGGCCGCTTGAAGGCCGTAGACGAGCATGGTAATATTTCTTGCCTGCTTCAGCTCCTCTATTCCAGCTGACGCTTCCTGCTTGTCCTGTTCGTTCATCGTACTCCTCCTTCTGGCAGCATTATAACTTCTTTTTTAAAACAACATGGCACCGATCAGCGCACCTATTGCCATGGAAAGCAACGATCCGGAAACGATGGAGAGCGCTGCCGCCAGAATGACAAAACCTCGCGCAGCTGGCGTATCTTTACCAGACGCTCCCGTAACTTTATGAAGAAAGAACAGCGCAACATAGCTCCCAAAACGAAAGGCGGGCAGAAGCCCGAGAAAGAGAACAAGAATTATGCTGATGCCTGCCCCGATTATCGTTCCCATGTGTTTTCAAGATATAAAGTCGCGAGCCGCCTCTTCCGCCTCAAGAAGAAATCGCTCCGGAAGATCCACCATACCACCGCTGCCCACACCGCAGGCGCGTATCAATCTGCTGTCCTCGTAACCATACCACCTGAAAAACCGGTCATAAAGAGGAAATACTTGATTAAACATCGCCTCGTCAGGGTGTCCCTGGGTAATGATAAAGAGCAGTTTCTTCCCGGGTGCCAGGCGGCTCGGCTGGCTGTTGCTCAGATAATCCGGCTTGAGATAAGAGTAAGTACGGTCTATAAAACACTTGAGTTGGCCGCTGATGCCGCCAAAGTAGGTCGGCGTCGCGAGCACCAGCACATCCGCTTCCTGAACCGCAGCAAGCACGAGAGAGAGATCGTCTTTCAGAATACATCTGTCAAGCTTGGTCTTGCAGGCATAGCATGCCTGGCATCCACGATAGGAGAGTGTGTTGAGGCTGAAGGTCTCTGTCTCGGCGCCAAGGGCCGCAGCTTTTTCGAGAAAGTGCCTGGCGATCGTGGCGCTATTCCCTTCACGGCGGGGACTTCCCATTACACAGGCAATTTTCATACACATGCTCCTTCCTTCCCCTCGAGGTAACCAATAAATACAAGTGGGCAAGCAAATATGAGCAGAAACACCGTATATCGTTCCGTTTTTGGTTCCTGCTATCTCAAACTGGACAGGACTGCCTGCAGGACTGGCCTTCAGCCCATATTTTTGCTGCCAAAACAGGCTCCGCAGCAAAGCAATGACTTCACAACTGCTTTTTCGAGTCTGAACTCCCCGGAGAAACTGCGTGAAGGGTCAGAGCTGTATATCCCCGAAGCTCCTGCCAGCCGTCGTCTTTCTTGTGCAGGGCGATCTTAAGCGACAACCTTCCCTGCCCTATCATGTCTCCCACGAGAGCGCCATCTTGTAACTCTCTGCGAAAGCCGAAACTGATTATGCACCCTTCTGAGCAGTCTGGTAAAACAATATCTTTGCCCAAAAAGAACATACAGACAACACGTTCGTTGTCACTATACCTGTTCCTGAGCGATGTGATTCCGTCCCAGATCGTGTCCCTTCCCATTCCCCCTGAAGCTGCTGGACATTATCTTTCGTGATTCCAGTTTCTGCCGCATGCGCGGATACAAAAAATGAACGTTCTGAGAGCAAAAAGTCAAGAAATAAAAGAAACCATAATGCATTATATGTCATCTGTCAGCGTTTTTTCATATTGACCCTCCTTTATTCCAGTTGTATCATGGAGAACGCTTCCTGTAAATGAATAATAAGTGGAGAGCGCTGAGCAAGAAGTGTGCATACGTGATTAGACATAGGACGCAGCAGAAGATTGACGAGAAAGGGACCCCCACCCCCTAGGAAAGAACCGACAAACATGAGAGAATGAATCCGGCATCGTTTTAAACAAGGAGCCGCTCATGGCAGAAGTCAGACAGGACAACACATCCGGAATAAGCAGCATGTACTGGCGGTATGCAGCGACTATTCTGGTGGCTACCCTTGTCCTCTATCTATGGAGTGCCTATTTCACATCGAATACCCCGCAGACGTATCCGCTAAATTACAGCCAGTTCATGGAGCAGCTGAACGCAAGTAATTTAAAGTCCGTATCGATCAAAAAATTACAGGTTCGGGGTGAGCTTATCAAGGATGCATCCATATCATTCCCGGGAGAGAAGAAACCCCGAAATGTAAAGTATTTTGAAACTATTCTGCCCACATTCCAGGGCGAAGGACTCATTTCCCAGCTGCAGGAAAAAAATGTGATCATTACTGTCGAGCCTGCCGAAACGGGTATTTTCTGGCAGATAGTTTTAAGCATCCTGCCCTGGGTGCTGATCATCGGCTTATGGGTGCTCTGGATGCGGAGGGCTCAGCAGATCCAGGGTGGGCCGGGAGGGCTCTTTTCCTTCGGTGCGAGCAAGGCGAAGCTGTTTGACGTTAAGAAGCCGCGCATAACCTTCGTAGACGTTGCAGGCATGGACACGGTGAAGACAGAACTGCGGGAAACGATTGAGTTCCTGAAGGACCCTTCCCGGTTCGAGAGACTCGGCGCTAAGGTGCCCAAGGGCGTACTTCTGATCGGGCCCCCGGGAACCGGCAAGACCCTCCTTGCCCGAGCTGTAGCCGGAGAGGCTGGGGTCCCGTTCTTCAGCATCAGTGCTTCGGAGTTTATCGAGATGTTCGTAGGCGTCGGTGCCTCACGAGTCCGGGATATGTTCAAGAAGGCAAAAGAAACACATCCAAGCATCATCTTCATCGATGAGATCGACGCTGTGGGCCGCACCCGCGGAACAGGTCTCGGAGGCGGCCACGACGAGCGCGAGCAGACCCTGAACCAGCTCTTGAGCGAGATGGACGGCTTCGACCCGCATGAAGAGGTGATTGTGATGGCAGCAACAAACCGGCCGGATGTGCTGGATCCCGCGCTGCTTCGACCAGGAAGGTTTGACCGACATATCGTTATCGACCGGCCAGGATGGAAAGAGCGAAAGGCTATCCTGGAGATTCATGCTCGGGGCAAGGTGCTGTCAGACAATGTTGACTTCGAGGTCCTTGCGCGCGGCACACCGGGCATGACCGGCGCTGATCTCGAAAATCTTACGAACGAAGCAGCACTCGTCGCGATGAGGAAAAACAAGGACAGGATAGATATGCATGACTTTGAGGAGGCAAAGGACATCATCCTGATGGGAGCAGTTAAAGAGATGACCATAAGCTATGAAGAGAAAAAGATCACTGCTTACCACGAGGCAGGCCATGCACTGGTTGCCTGGGGGCTGCCCGGTACTGACCCGATTTACAAAGTTAGCATCATCCCTCGCGGTATGGCAATGGGCGTTACCCAGCTCATACCTACAGAAGACCGGCATTATTACCCACGAACCTATCTGATGAACCGCTTGAGTGTGGCACTTGCCGGACGAGTGGCGGAAAAACTGGTATTCGGCGATATCAGCAGTGGCGCGCAGAACGACCTTAAGGAGGCTACATCTCTTGCGGAAAAGATGGTTGCTCAATGGGGTATGAGCGAAAAGGTCGGACCTGTCAATCTCGGTCGGGGAGAGGAACACCCGTTCCTCGGCAGGGAACTCTCCCTGCCGAAGCGCTATAGCGAAGAGATGGCATGGGTCATGGATCAGGAAATACAGAAAATGATCGTCGATGCCGAATCACGGGCAACCGAAGTGCTGAAAAAAAAGCAGCAGCTCCTTGATACCCTTGCAGAGGCATTGCTCAAGGAGGAGGTGCTCGAACGACCAGATGTGGAGCGAATCCTGAGAGAGAAAGATTTGGCATAGCCAACCAAGGAAATACAAAGATGTGTCGGATGCTCGAAACATGGGGCTGGCGCACAGGGCAGAAAAATGGCAATGCGGGAATACAGGTGTTTAACCAAAGGCACCAAGGAGGTAAACGATGGATGATGTAAAACGAATTCTTGTGGTAAGCAGGGACACGAGATATTGCAAAAAAGCTGTGCACTACGGGATGTTCCTTGCAAAGTGTTACGGGGCTGCGCTATTTGTGATCCATGTGGTTCATAACCCCTTCAGCATTCAAGGATGGAATCTGCCCATACCATCTCTGAACGAAGAATACCGGAAGGTCCTCCAGGAAACAAAGGAAGAATTAACGGAAGTCATTCGTCAGGAAAAAGAGAAGGGTGTGCGTGTGACACAATTGGTCAAGGAAGGGGAGCCCACACGGGAGATCCTGCAGACGGTCAGGGATGAACATATCGATCTCATGATCATGCTTGCCCATGAAGAGGGCAAGCTGGAGCATTTTCTTTTCGGACGAAGCAATGACGAGATCTTTCGTGCCATGCCATGCTCCATTTTCATGGTAAAGAGAGAACCTGAGCCCGTAAATTTCTGAACAGGCGGAAGCTATATCCCCGAATGACGCCCGGCGTTTCTCATCAGGCACCCCGCGCAGCAAGGCTGCCAAGTCAGTATTACGATAAGGCTCGGCAATGCATTCGCTGAATCCGTAGTCGCCGAAATGTGATATGACGGTATCGTGTGAATAACCGCTGGTTGCGATCGCCCTGATCGAGGAGCCCCCTTATGCGGCAACTATCCCTCGACGATTCCCTTTTCTTCCCACATGAACCAGTTGCCGGAGTCCTCAAGAAAGGAATAGGTGTTCTGGAATATATGAAAGTGTTCTTCCTCATCCTTGATCAGGCAGTCGAAAAAATGCTTTTCCTTGGCATTCGCAGCAAGGGTTAAGGCCTTCTTATAGAAAGCAATTGCCTCCTGCTCCATCTTCATGGCGATCTTCAGCGCCTCAAGTTCGTCAGCTGTTGAAGGCACCTTTGCCAGCATTTCCTCTTTGTGATCGTCAAAGATCTTCTTCATATCTTCGAGCGGTGTTGTGGCCGAAGGGGTAAACTGCCGGGCACTCTCTTTCATGCTGAGAGCGCATTCGAAATGGTACTGTTCGTCTTCGACAATACTCAGGAACATCTTCTTGCCGACAGGATTGGCGGTCTTTTCTGCGCACTTCCGGTAGAAGGCTATTGCTTCCTGCTCCATCTTCGCAGCTATCTCAAATGTGTTCATGTTTCCTCCTTGGTAGTCTCCCAATACCTGTCGCCGGCTTTACGAGAATATCTGCAGGCCGGCGGCTATTCTGTCTGTCAGCACCCCGGCTCTCCCGTATGACCGCAGCAGTCTTGCTGATTCTTTATCTTTATCAGATCGTTCCTAAGGAAAAGCGAGATCTTGTCCATCAGCGAAATCGGACCGGAAAGATTAGTGAAGAAAGCCCGATTTCTCGGCCTCCTCTCTTTCCCCTCATGTGGTTCCATCCTGCCTCCCATTATAGCGCAATACTGCAGAAAGCGTTACCTATCGTTATCATGTTCATTATCCTTGCGCTCATTCTCTTTCACCAAAAGAGGCTCACCACAGGGAACGAAAAAATGACGTTTGAAAGATATGTCATGCTGAAATATGATCCCTTGGCTGTTTTCCGGGCGAGCAGGACTCCGGCAGGCATCTATGCCAGTAGCCGTTGGCTGGGGCAGGGTCACGACCGCTCAGGCAGATTGATTTCAATAGAAGGATTGAGGCGCTCCACAAGGGACAGCTCGGGAACGGCAGCTGGGCAGAATCCCCCCTACCGACAGCCAGCAGGCATTTTGAGCTTCACTTGACCTTACGCGAACCTGATGAAAGCGTCAATAGGGGAATTGACTGGCTGACCGACCTGACTGCCAGCCTGAGCGATCAAGAAACTTCCCGATTAAACGGAAAGGAGATAGGACTCGTATCCTTACAAGACATGCCTTTTGTGAGAAGTAGTGTGCCTGCCCTGTTAAAGGCTATGCTGCCTTTTTTGCGATAATTTTCGGCAAAGACGGGGATGCGGCTGTCGCGAAACAGTACATTGCTCTATTCCGAAGATTCGACCCGAAACTTGAGAGATGGCGGAGCATTGCTGCGGGTCAGAACTTTCTCATGGACCTGATCGTACAAACTGACCTGGCAACGGGAAGAGAGGTAAAGACGGCTGTCAGGACCCTGTAAAGAATGCAGGGAATAACAGGACTTTGGCAGGGAAATATCAATCCATACCTCACGGCCAATGCCCTCGGACACCTCAATATGCCTGAGGCCGACAGCCAGATAAAGAAGGCATGTGCCCACCTTGTGCATACGCAGAACCGGAACGGCACTTGGAGGAGCTTGAGACAGGAGTGAAACACGTTTCTGGTCATGCATGCCCTTAAACGGAAAGCCTATCTACTGAAAACACAAGACTTGCAAATGTCTCGAAGGATATTGGAAAATAAAGACAATCAGGAGGAATAATGTCTGGGATAAAGATACAGGTCAAGAATGCAGAGGAGAAGGCAAAGCTGGTAGATGACTACCTTGCGCCTGACGTAGCCTATCTCAAGGCCCTCGATGCATTGAAAGAAGATATGGTTGCGCAGGGCATTGACCTTGGGACACGCGAGGGCAAGAAACAGTTCATTCTTGCCGTGCGTGAGCTGAATGCAAAGTTCGGAACAGAGCTTCATAAGGATATTCCCTAATACTTTTCCAGCATGCAGCCATTGCAGCGATTGAAGGCCGATCTCAGGAGCATCGCCAACCCAGAAAAGGCAAAGATCCTCTCCGGCTTTTTCAAGACAGGTAAGGGTCAGTACGGTGAAGGTGACATCTTTCTCGGCATCACGGTGCCGCAACAGAGAAAACTTGCTAGAGAATACGGACTTCTCTCTCTGAAGGATATCAAAGCCCTCCTTTCAAGCAGAATCCATGAACACCGGCTTATAGCCCTGCTTATTATGGTCCAGAGATATCGGAAAGCCGACGAACGGGAAAAAGAACGATTAGCAGTCTTTTATCTGGACCACGCCACCTGCATCAACAACTGGGACCTTGTTGACCTTTCTGCACCCTATATCCTGGGCGAACACCTTTATGGAAAAGACGCCGCAGTTCTCCTCCGACTTGCTCTGTCGAAAAACCTTTGGGAGCGGCGGATAGCCATTATCGCAACCTTTGCTTTTATCAGAAAGAACCGGTTCAGCGAGTCGCTCTGGATCGCTGAGGCTCTGCTCCGTGACCAGCATGACCTTATCCATAAGGCGGTTGGGTGGATGCTGCGAGAGGTTGGCAAGAGGGACATAATGTGCCTGGAGCGATTCCTGAAGAATCATGCTGATGCAATGCCCCGCACTATGCTCAGGTATGCTATCGAGCGGTTTGCTGCGTCAAGGAGACAGTACTGGATGGCAAAAAGGGCGAAGGGCAGGGATACTGCTGCGGCTCAGCGATCATCGTCGCGCATTTTGTGATAGGATGGGGCAAGAAACTATCTCAAGGAGGCTACGATGAATATCCTGCTGGCTACAGATGGTTCTGCATTTTCTGAAGCAGCGGCAACATTCCTGACACACTTCGACTTTACACAGAAAGATACCATTCACCTGTTCCATGTTGTATCTACCGTGCCCTATGAGGACGATTTCCGGCAGCAGGTACTGCAGGCTATCAGAAAGTTCTCGCCAAAGATCCTGAATGCGTGCGCCGAATGCATAAAATCCACGAAGGCAACTATCATGAAAGCGGAGGGTCAAGGCGCGCCTGAGGAGGAGATCGTGAAGAAAGCTGCAGAGATTGATGCCGACCTTATTGTGATGGGCGCGCGCGGAGTAAAAGGGATAACGTCCGTGTTCCTCGGCAGTGTGACACGTGCGGTTGCTGCGCTGGCGGACAGACCGCTCCTTGTCACGAAGCCATTTTCAGAAACATCTGGCAGGCCCCTCAAGGTGCTCTTTGCAACCGATGGTTCAAGATCTGCAGATGCAGCAGCCGCTGCACTTGCTTCTCTGCCCTTTCCGCAGGCTTCTGAGCTTACCATCCTGACCATTGCGTGGTCTGCGGTAGCAGACATTCCTGACCGGTATGCCATGGAGATCAATGATACCATGAAGACGGAGTTGGCAAAAATACGCACGGCCGAGAGCAAAGGTGCAGAAAAGATTATAGACCAGGCAAGGGCACACTTTACTGGCAACTTCGCAGCGGTGCATGGTCTGATTATAGGCGGCGACCCGGCAGTGGAGGTGCTGAAGACTGCAGATGAGATGAAGGCTGATCTTATCGCTATCGGAAGCAGGGGACTGAAAGGTGTGAAGGGAATGCTCGGCAGCGTATCACGCCGCGTGCTCGGGAGGGCGCCATGCACTGTCTTAATAGGGAAGGAGCGCGCAATCTAAGGCAAAGTGTCTTGAACATCAATTGTATTTACAGCTCTTGTAAGCGCAGCTCTTGACGAGACATAAGGCTGATGCGGATTGCGCCGACGACTCTGTAGGTCTCTGAGGCCGAAACTGCTAGGGATTTCCTCGTAATTCTCTGCTCATCCTTCAAAATCCCGCTAAATTTCCTATTTCCCTCTTCTTTTTTTGCATCTCTGCGAAAGGAATTTGCGGATATGCACGAGAGCGAAGGTGGAGATTTGTTAAAAAACAAGGAGATAGGGTTGGCATGGCATGTGCAGATATAAGGGCAAGAACACGACAAGGAGGATAAGGCCATGA
>QKDO01000020.1 GCA_003252075.1 Nitrospirota bacterium | reverse complement strand
GAGAAGAATGCCCGTGATAACGACCGGTATATCTTATACATCGGGCGTGAGCGTTCCCATAAAAACATGGAAATGGTGTTACGCGGATTTAATCGCGTGGAAAAAGAATTGGCGCATAAGCTGGTCATCGTAGGTGTCGACGACAATCGGAAATCGAAAAGACGTTTGACGGAATCGGACAAAATCATTTTTAAAGGATATGTTTCAAGCCGGGAAAGAGCGGCACTCTATAGAAACGCATCGCTTCTGATATTCCCATCTTTACACGAGGGGTTCGGGCTTCCGCCTCTGGAGGCCATGCTCAATGCCTGTCCCGTGGTTGCTTCGCATACGTCGTGTATTCCGGAGATCTGCGGAGATGCTGCGTACTATGTGGATCCGACCGACGCGGAGAGCATCGCGGAGGGGATGCTCCATGTGGCCACGAACGATTTGGTGCGGAACCATCTGATCCAGAAGGGACTGCAGCGCGTGCAGATGTTTTCCTGGCGGACGTCGGCGGAAGGTCATGTGAGGCTTATCCGCAATCTCCTGTCGGCATAAGACGCCATGTCGTTTCTTCATGCAGGGCAAGTGTCGGTAACGGTTGGTTATTTGTCGAGGGGGCTTTCAAGCGCGCAAAAATATAAGGGTCAGGGCTTTCACGTTGCTGACATGTCTCATCCGGAAGTAGCGTCCTACGAGCTTAGGCGTGGTTGTCTATAGCGTGAGATTGAAGCTTGAAGCTGACCGCAGCAAGGCGATATACCAAGCCAAGACTATCATCACCTCATTATGATGGATCAAGGCGCATGAAGGGGAAGCATGGCACTTTTTCTTGTACAGCACGGCAAGAGCCTGCCAAAGGAGATCGATCCGGAGCAGGGGCTCTCCGATGAGGGCAGGGCAGAGACCGAAAAGATCGCCTCTGCCGCAAGGGAACGCGGGGTCAGGATCGCGCGCATCCTGCAGAGCGGCAAAAACCGGGCTGCCCAGACAGCCCAGATCTTCGCTGCTGTATTGCAGCCTTCGGGCGGTGTGCAGAAGGGCGACGGTCTGAACCCGCTGGACGACGTGGCCGCCGCTGCAGAAAAGATTGATGCGTCAGCGGACCTCATGCTGGTGGGCCATCTCCCGTTCATGGAACGACTGGCTTCGTTCCTGACAACCGGTACTGTTGAGAAGCCGGTAATTCGTTTCCAGAACAGCGGGATCGTCTGCCTGGACAGGGATGCGGGTACCGATCACTGGACGATTCAATGGACGCTGTTTCCCCGGATCAGATAAAAGGCTCCCTTAGTCCGCAGGGTATCTTACCTGTCGATAGTCTCGCTGAAGACCTTTCTGATCAGCTCAAGAATTCCGCGCTGGATAACGGCATTCCCGGCGACGATGTTCCCTGTTGTGAGAAAGTCTTTTCCACCCCCGAAATCCGTGACCATGCCTCCAGCCTCGGTGATCAGCAGGCTCCCGGCTGCCATGTCCCAGGGGCTGAGGTTCAGTTCGAAGAACCCGTCGAACCTTCCTGCTGCGACATAGGCGAGATCGATAGCCGCTGAACCGGCACGCCGGATACCGCTCACCTCCAGGAAGATGTTTTTGAATGCCGAGAGATAGAGATCGAGCATGTCCTTTGCCCGGAAGGGGAAGCCGGTGGCGATAAGGCTGTGGGCGAGCGTGGTCGTCTTCGAAACGCGGATCTCCCTATTGTTGAGGAACGCCCTGCCTCCCCTGACCGCGTGAAACAGTTCATCCCGCACAGGGTCGAAGACCACGCCGATGATCGTCTTTCCCTGAAATTCCAGCGAGATCGAGACAGCGAAGACCGGGAAAGCGTGGATATAGTTGGTTGTCCCGTCCAGGGGGTCGATGACCCAGCGATAGGCGCCTGCCTCTGCCTGTTTGAGCGTTTCTTCGGCAAGAAACGAATGATAAGGGAATTTCTGCCTTATGGTCTTGATGATCACCGCCTCTGACCATCGGTCGACCTTCGTCACAAAATCGAATGTCTGCTTCGACTGCACGTCCGCGGCCGAGAGATTCCCGAGATTCTTGAGAATGATGTCGCCTGCCAGCCGTGCGGCGGTCACGGCTGTCGTGAGGAACTCCCTCATAGGATTCTCATGCATGAAATATTCCTGCAGATTACTTCTGGACGCGTCAGGGACCATTCCCTTTTCACGGCCAAAACGATCACGGGTAATAATCCCAGACATTGATATCGCTGCCAGACTTCTTCCGGTACCTGCCCTTTGCCGTATGCAACACAACACGGGCTACCTCCTCGGGAGGCCGTCCTTGAAAGCCGGACATACGTGTTTTGGTCATGTCAGGATTGACAGCGTAGACCTTTAATCGTGATATCTCCTTCGCGAGCGCCTGGGTAAAGCCCCGAACGCCGAATTTCGCTGCGCAATAGGGGGCGAGATCCGCAAAGCCTGTCTGTCCGGCGCCGCTTGCGATATTGATGATCATGTCCTGTACGTGCGGCAGGCATATCCAGGTCATCTTGATCAGCCCCTCGATGTCGGTCCTGATCTGATCTTCGATCTCGGCGAGGTTTTGTTCCTGCAACGGCTTCCAGACTGAGACAGCAGCGTTGTTAATGAGGATATCGAGCCTGCCGAACTTCCTGACAAGGCTGTCAACGGCTCTCAGCATGTTCCTATTGTCCTTCAGGTCCAGTCGCAGGAGTAAAGTTTCAGGGGCACCGAGTTCCCTGCACCTATTCTCGGTCTTCTGTCCGCCCGCCCTGTCATGACAGTAGGTCAGGACAAGCTTTGCCTTTTCAGCGGCGAATGCAAAGGCGATCTCCCTGCCGATGCCGTTGCTGGCCCCGGTAATAAGAACAACGCTCTCTTTCATTATCTCTAGTATAAAGGGAAAGGCACGGTTATGGTAAGAGACTTTCCAGCGGTTGATGCGGAAATTGAGGAGCAGGTATATGAACTGAGGGGAGCGAGCAGGGTCGTCCTGCATAAAGAAGAGATGGCTGCTGCAGCTGCAGTCAGATGACCCGAAGCTGGGGATGTTCCGCTGGGCTATTTTATCCAGTGCAGCGGCAAGCTCACACTCCAGGTCGGCACTAGCACGGACAGGCAGGGCGGCGCAAGCATCGGCATAGTGCCTGAGATAATCGATATGCCGGAAGAGGTTCTTGCGCTTCCTTTGATGCCGGGCGATGCGCTGCGAGAGATTTCTTCTTGCCGACCCGGCATAGAGATAATATCCCTTTCTGAAGCGTATAGGTCCGAGGTTCCCCACGGATATGGTCTCGTCCTTCTTCAGCTGTAAAATAAGGATGTAGCTTCCGCTGTCCCTGGCCTCGGTCCTGATTACCTCCCAGGGGATGACGAGGTCCTGCACGGTCTTCCCGAGAGAATGGTCCTTGTTCCATGAAACAGAGACGGCCTTGACCATGATATCCCGCGATACGGAGAGGAGCGTCTTCGCGAATGCCGGGTCTGTGTGATATTCGGGCAGGAAGTATGTGATACCCGGGGCATGCACGATAAAGAGGACCGCGCATCTCCGTTTCCTGCCTGAAAGCGAAGCAAGTTCTTCAAGATGCCGTTTTCCCCTGGAGGTCACCGCGTCGGGGAACATGGCTATTTCTCTGCTGAACAGGGTGCAGGACTTGACCTCCAGCACCACCTCTCTCCCTTTATGGTACAGAAGAAAGTCGAACCGGCTGCTGTTGATGGCTACTTCAGGCCGAATGATCTCAGCTCCGTAGAGCCCGGGGATACGCCCCTGTTCTATCAAATGCCGGGCAACGGTGTTGTTCAGGTGGGTATGAAGCATAACGGGCGCGCCGTCCTTCTCCACGGCAGCGCACAGGTACGGGTATTTCTGGGAAGAAGAGTTTTGGCGGAGCAGATAGAGCATGCTCCCGGGAAGGAGAAGCTCTCTGAGCCTGCCGGGATTGGGAAGATAGGCCTTTGCAATCTTCCCGTTGACCGCGCATCCCAGGACAAAACGGTTGGGTCTGGCAATGAAGGTCCCTTTTTCCAAAGTCTCAAAAAGTTTCACCTGGGTATCTTACCGAAAGGGTAATCGCTGAATCATCCGATGATGCCGGACTTACGCTCTCTCGGTGAGCCATCAAAAAGAATTCACCTGTGCTATATTTCCATTATGCCTGCCAATCTTCCGCCTGAATATTTCGAAGCCGAGAAGCGCTTCAAGGATGCTTCGACCCGCAGGAGAAGGCTGTGGCCCTTGAGGAGCTGTTATCCACGGTGCCGAAGCATAAGGGCACGGACAAGCTCAGGGCCGACCTGAGAAGAAGGCTCGCACAGCTCCGCGAAGAGGCTGCCAGGAGGAAGAAAACCGGAAAGGGCGATCTGTACACCATCGAAAAACAGGGCGCTGCCCAGGTCGCCCTTGCCGGCTTCGCCAATGCAGGAAAATCTTCCATCATCAAATCCCTTACGAACGCCCATCCTGTTGTGGCCGATTATCCCGTTTCTACGGTCATGCCCCTTGCCGGCATGATGCCTTTTGAGGACATCCAGTTTCAGCTCGTCGATCTTCCGCCCATAGGAAACGAATCGACGGACGGATGGGTCTCGGGCATACTCAGGGTCGCTGATTTGCTCCTTCTGGTGATCGACCTCTCGGATGCCCCGGACGTCCAAGCCGAGCTCTTGCTGGAGCAGTTGGGAACATGGAGGATCGGGCTCCTGAAAGTAGAGGAGTCGCCAGCGGCGTGTGCGGGCTGTAAGCCCGCGGTCATTGCAGCCAACAAGTCCGACATCCCCACTGCCCGGGAAGGGTTGAGGAGGCTACGTTCCCGGTACGAGATCCTTTATCCTGTTGTTCCGGTTTCTTCGGAGAAGAAGGATGGTCTTGAGGAATTGAGGAGAGCTCTCTTCGGACATTCCCGCATCATCAGGGTCTATGCGAAAGAGCCGGGCAAGGAACCGGATCGCGCAACACCCTTTGTGCTTGCCTCCGGCTCGACGGTCCTCCACCTCGCCGAGATGATCCACAAGGATTTTCTGACGAACCTCAAATACGCCTGCATCTGGGGCTCGGCAAAGTTCGGGGGCCAGCGGGTGCAGAAGGACTATATCCTTCACGATCGGGATGTCGTCGAATACCACTTGAGATGATCTTTGCCGAACCGGATTCACTGATACCTCTCACGTTATTGATCATGATTGACAGACCATGCAAAAGGATGTAGATTTTGAACATAAGGACGTGATGTTGCTGTCGTCGCTTTTCATAAAAGGATAAACAGTATATCTTGAATCTGTTCATGTTACAGAGGACGATGAACTCCGCTTTCCTGACAGCCGTCGCTATGGTCTTCACATTTTCATGATCTGCTTTATTGCAGGCAAGGGAAGTGATTGATAGTATGCAGGAATATACGTCTGAAACGATCAGGCTGCCTGAGCCTGTGCAGGACAGTAAGACCTCCATTGAACAGGCCCTGACTCAGAGGAGGTCTGTCAGAAGTTTCACGGACAGCTCTCTGACACTTGCAGAAGTATCACAACTTCTCTGGGCTGCACAGGGCATTACCAGTCCGCGGGAACTCAGGACAGCACCTTCTGCAGGGGCGCTTTATCCCCTTGAGATGTATCTTGTTGCAGGGAATGTAGATGCCCTTCCGGCAGGAGTTTATCATTACGAGGCTGAGAGGCATGAGCTAGTCCGGATTGTATCGGGCGACAAAAGACCTGTATTGTGCGCTGCAGCCCTCGGCCAGCCCTCGGTCAGAAATGCTGCGGCAGTTATTGTTATAGCTGCTGTTTATGAACTGACGACCATAAAATATGGTACGAGAGGCATACAATATGTGCATATGGAAACCGGTCACGCAGCCCAGAATGTTTCTCTGCAAGCGGTTCCGCTGCACCTGGGGACTGTCGTTATCGGGGCTTTTCAGGATGCCGAGGTGAAAAAGGTTCTGAAGATGCCCGACAGGGAACAGCCGCTGTATGTGATGCCCGTCGGCAGAAGGAAATGAAGAATCTTACGCCCGACTGAATAACAGCGGGCTGCCTTGCAGCAGCAGGGTCGGCTGTGCGTACGCCAAAGCCGCACCCGTAGTTTCTTCCGCACTCTTTTTGCATAATGTCGCAGGAGAAGGTAGCCCTACCGCTGGAGCGACCTGTCCTCGATCTCGGCGATGTCGTCGGCATTGAGCTGCCGCTCTGCAGCGCGCATGACGCCCTCTGCCTGCTCTGCGCTTCGCACACCAAATCGACCCAGTTAACGCGGGATTGCGCAGTGTCCAGGCAATTGCTACTTCGCCGGGTGTGCGGCCGAGTCTGCCGGCTATTC
>QKDO01000063.1 GCA_003252075.1 Nitrospirota bacterium | reverse complement strand
GGTATTAGAAGAGACTTACAATAACAAACGCGGGGTTCCTGTCGTATTTTTTGTCATTCTTTTTTTCATTCTGGGAACCGGAATAGATTCAATGTAATGAAAGACAAAGAATTAATTAAAAGAGAAAACCGAACAAATCACTTCCCCGTTGCGTTGGGTCAAGAAAAGGAGAAAAGATATATGAGTCCTAAGATCGCAGGTGTCGTTGTTATTGTTATGATGCTCTCAGTGGCTGCGGCCGTTGCAGGGAACTCCGCAAAGGAAACTTCTGCGGTCTTCTCGGCCGAACAATGGCTCGGCATGATCGACGGAGGGAAATACGCCCAAAGCTGGGAAGAAGCTGATGAACTCTTCAGGAATGCAGTTACGCAGGATCAATGGGAGCAGTCTCTGCAAGCCCTGCGCAGGCCTCTCGGCAAGCTCATTTCTCGAAAGGTAACAACGAAGGCCTACAAAACTTCTCTGCCGGGTGCTCCCGATGGTGAATACGTTGTCATCGAGTTTGCAACCTCATTCGAAAAGAAGAAATCAGCCGTTGAGACCGTCACACCCATGATGGACAAGGATGGGAAATGGCGCGTCTCGGGTTACTATATAAAATAATCAGACATCCCGGAAAGTGAGTCTTACAAACTTAGGTGTAACAGGAAGGAGAAAGAAAGCATGGTCACCTCGATTATTCTCATTCATGCAGAAAGAACAAAGATCAACGAAGTGGCGGAGCAGCTGGCCGAAATGGAAGGGATATCTGAAGTCTATTCAGTCAGCGGGAATTATGATCTCGTCGCTATTGCCCGTGTCCCGTCGAATGACGATCTTGCAGATCTTGTTACAAAGAAATTGCTGACCATCGATGCCATATTGAAATCAGAGACCATGCTCGCATTCAAGGCCTTTTCCCGTCATGATCTTGAAGCCATGTTTTCTGTCGGGATGTAACGTATTTTTCGGATGCACAGCCCGGAGAGGTTCTGTGCCTGTTATCTGAATACGGGACGGAAGACCGGCATCGAAAATGATCTCCCCAGGCGCTGACGGACGTCGGCCTCGGAGCGGAATTTCAGGGCGTCAGCATCAGGGGCGGCTCCTGAAGCCGCCCCTGATGCTGACGCTTTAGCTCTTACTCTATCGGTATCTTCTTTTCCTTGCTGATCGCCTCGGCGGTCTTCGGCACGCGGATCTCGAGCACGCCTTCCTTGAACGTTGCCTTTGCCTTATCTGACTGCACGTCCTTCGGCAGTTTGAACGATCGGGTAAATGAACCATAGGAGCGCTCTACCCGATAGTAGTCCTTCTTTTCGACCTTTTCCTCCTTCTTCTTTTCTCCGGAAACCGTGATCATGTCATCGGTCAGGTTCACTTCGATGTTTTCCTTCTTCATGCCCGGCAACTCTGCCTTGACAACCACATCATTGCCGTCTTCGAAGATATCCACATCAGGCGTGACAACACCCATCTCCGGGAATTTCACTTTCGGCAGCCAGGATGGCCCGAACAGGGAAAATGGTCTCCGGAAAAATTCCTCAAACCGCTTCTCCATCTCCTCAAAGGGAGATATCTCGCGTGCAGGCTCGGATTTGATGATCTCCTTTGACTCTTTCTTTGTCATGACAAACCTCCTTAATAAAATGTATTCTATGCTTTATTCATGCGCCTATCGGACGAATATTTCAAGGGTTATGGCGGCCATGTTTTGCAGTTAATTGATGAATGCAGGCTCTTTAGAAGCATTAAGGCGTAATTGCAGCTATTTGCTCTTTTTCCTATGAAATACTACCGGATATGCGGCTCTTTTCTGCTCAAAGGGTATTGAGATATGCAATAATATCCTCAACTTCTGCCTTTGAGAGATAAGAAAAAGAAGGCATATCCTTATAGGGCGTCCTGAGCTGATGAGCGACATTTTCCGGATTCGCGGGTTTTTTGCTCACCGGCAGCAGGGGATTTTTCAATATCCCTTTATGCCCAGGCCCGGTAATCGTCTTGTTGCTGAAGGGATCATGGCAGAACGTGCATTTTGATTCATAAAGTTCTTTCCCGCGGGCTATGCTCATCGGGTCAGTCTTCGCCGTCCTAACCGCACCCTCCTGACCCGCATCCTTGTTCTTATCAACAGACCTGAGAGCCGGCATCTCTCTCCCGAACTTCGACACCACAAGAAAATACCCTGCCGAGGATCCGATCATGGCAAAACTGGCAAAGGCCAGGATAAGGCCCATGGTCTGCAGCTGAGCGTAGAAGTGGCGATAGACTCTGTTGAAGAGGATCTTAAGGGAGAGAAGAAAAAGTACAGCCACGGAAAGGACGGAATGCATTGCAGCCCGCGGTGAAGGCTCAGCCCTTGTCTTCGCAAGGAAATCAATACAGATATACGCTATGGCAACAGAAAGGAGGAAAAATACCATGCCGCTCAGGCGGTGGATCTTGCGGAGTTTTTGAGGATCGAATTTCCTCTCTGCCCTGCCGAACATCTCGAACATGGTGAAAATGCTGATGAGGGACAGAACCAGCAGGACGATGGCAAGCAGCGATTTTATGAAAAAAATCTGCATGGAACTCCATAAAGAGACAGGGGCAGACAGAGACAGATGTAAAAAAAACACCCGTCTCTACCTTCGCATCTACCCTATCGTTCGTATCTCTTGTTTAATAACCCGACGCCGGTTTTTTCCCTGCGGCCCCCTTCAGGGACTTGATATAAGCAACCATGTCCTGCATCTGCGGAGATTTCACATCGAGAGCCTTACCCTTATTTGCGCCCACAATGCAGGCATTCACTGCCTCTTCAAGGCTTTTCTGCGTGCCTCCCATGATACTGAAATCCTTTTTTTCGCCGGCCTTCTCAAGACCTTTGCCGTTCGGGTGACATGCGCTGCATGCCTTGGATCCGCCGGCAAACTTAGGATCATTGAACATGGCCTTGCCCTTTGCAGCGTCACCTGCAGCGAACGAGAAGGTTACCGCAAGACCGAGAACAAGCAGAGAAATCAGCATGATCTTTGCAATCTTCATCTTCTCACCTCCTTATGCGTTTATCTATGGAGCATTCTACTACAGGGTTTCCGGCGCTGCAACACATATTTGCAGATTCTTTTCTGTTTATAGAGGGCGTCCTGTTTTGATATAATATGCACAATTTCTAAACTCTTACCATGGGAGACAACATGATCTCAGATGCAGTACAGACAGCGATCAAAATGGAGACCGACGCCATATCCTTTTATGAAGAAGCAGCGAACAGGACCCGGCACCCTTTCGGCAGGGAGATGTTCAAAGGTTTTGTGAAAGATGAAAAACGACATCTGGTCATGCTCCAGTGCCTTTTCAAGGGTATGAAGGTG
The DNA here is from genome assembly GCA_003252075.1 of Nitrospirota bacterium. Lineage (GTDB taxonomy): Bacteria > Nitrospirota > Thermodesulfovibrionia > Thermodesulfovibrionales > UBA6898 > UBA6898. Next base: position 19,684 of record QKDO01000063.1, on the reverse strand, counting down.
ACTGAGGAGTTCGTCAGGCCAAAGGAAACGATCAGGACGGTCTTCAGCAGTCTGAAGGACCAGATGATGGAGCGTGCCGCTGCTGTCCAGAGCGAAATGGACGCACTCAAGATAGCGCTTCAGATGGAAAAAGAAGGATTTCACTTTTATGAAGCTGCGGCAGCGAATGCTCCCACACAACAGGAAAAGGAACTCTTCGAGCGGCTCGTCCTTGAAGAGAATGACCACTACACAATACTCAACGAAACATACGCTTTCCTCGACCACACCGGTCAGTGGTACATGTACGAGGAACGGGGAATAGTCGAAGGATGACAATCAAGGAGGAACCGCATGAAAGCTGTAGAGATAAAACCGAAGATATACTGGGTTGGAGCGATTGACTGGGGTGTCCGCGATTTCCACGGGTACATAACCCCCAACGGTACGACCTACAACAACTACCTCATTCTTGACAGGGATATCACCCTTGTGGATACAGTCAAGCATGACTTTTCCGAAGTGACCATCGATAATATCAAAAGCCTTATTGACCCTGCCGAGATCAAGAACATCGTGATCAATCACATTGAGCCCGACCACGTGAGTAGTATCGATAAGATCATGGACCTGACACCGAATGCGATGATCTACATTACGGATAAAGGGAAAAAGGGCCTTGACCGCCACTTTGACACTTCCAAATGGAAATTCACGATCGTCAAGACAGGGCATACGCTGAACATTGGCACGTATACGATCCAGTTCCTCGAGACCCCCATGCTGCACTGGCCTGATTCGATGATGAGCTATGTAAAAGAGGCCAAGCTTCTTATCTCGCAGGACGCCTTCGGCCAGCATCTGGCGACAGCGGCCCGCTTCGACGATGAGTTTGTCGAGTGTGCTTCCCATTCCGAACTTGATGAGTCGGTGGTAGACTATTATGCAAATATCCTCATGCCCTTTGGCCAGCTCATCAAAAACAAGATTGCAGAGGTGCAGAAACTCGGCCTTGAAATTGATATGATAGCTCCGGACCATGGTGTCATCTGGCGCGGTGCGCCCGAGAAGGTTGTCCAGGACTATCTCGCCATGGCTGGCGGCCGGGCCTCTCTCAGAGTTGCAATTATCTATGACACTATGTGGCACAGCACGGAACATATGACCTACCCCATCATGCAGGGTATCCAGGACGCCGGTGTCGACTGCAAGATCATCAAGCTCAGGGCGACCCCCATGAGTATTGCCATAAAGGAGTTTTGGAAATCGCGGGGCTGTCTGGTGGGTACGCCGACCCTGAACAACATCATGTTCCCCTCCATTGCAGAGTATCTGACGCACCTGCGCGGCCTCAGGCCGAAGAACCGCATCACCGGCGCATTCGGCAGCTATGGCTGGGGCGGCGGAGCAGTAAAGGAAGCCTATGAAGAGTTCAAACGCATGGGGCTGGAGATCTTTGAGCCTGGCGTGCAGGTTCAGTACCGGCCTTCAGCGAGCGACGACACAGCCTGCTATGAGTTCGGAAAAGCATTTGCCGAAAAGGTAAAGGAATACCACAGGAAGTTTTAGTCAGGCCTGCACGAAGAGGAGGGGCTATGTCCCGTGGCAAGACGGTGATATTTATCTGCACTATGGCATTTGTACTTTTCGTCGGCAGCATCGGCAGCGCCGAGGAAAAAAACGGGGGCCATGACGCCGGACTAAGTCCTCAGACACAGGCCTGTATCGGATGCCATAGGAGCGTTACGCCCGGGATTGTAGAGGACTGGCTCACCAGCAGGCACGCCCGTATGACTCCTGAGAAGGCGCTGAAGCAGCCCGTGCTTGTGCGACGGATATCAGCAGAGACCATACCATCAGAGCTTGCAGAATATGCGGTCGGCTGCTACGAATGCCACAGCCTGAACCCCGACCGGCATCAGGACAATTTTCAGCATATGGGGTACCGGATCAATGTGGTAGTTTCACCGAACGACTGCAACACCTGTCATCCTGTTGAAGTAACACAATATACCGGAAGTAAAAAGGGACAGGCCTGGAAGAACATCATGTCGAATCCCGTTTACCACACGCTGGTATCGACCATCGATGGGGTGAAAAAGGTCGACAACGACAGGATTTCGATGAGAGAACCCTCTCCGCAGACACTGCAGGAGACATGTCTGGGATGTCACGGCACCCGGGTCGAAGTAAAGGGCGTGAAGAAGGTGTTCAGCGGCAGCACCTGGGGAGAGATTACGGTCCCGGAACTTACCAACTGGCCCAGCCAGGGAGTGGGTCGTGAAAATCCCGACGGAAGCATAGGGTCCTGCACATCCTGCCATCCCCGGCACAGCTTTTCCATCAAGGTTGCCAGGAAGCCATACACCTGCGGTCAGTGCCACCTTGACCCGGATGTCCCTGCTTACAATGTCTATAAAGAGAGCAAGCATGGCACCCTTTACGAGACCTTTGAAGACAGGTGGGACTTCGAGGCAGTTCCCTGGAAGATCGGAAAAGACTTCACGGCACCGACCTGTGCCTCTTGCCATAACAGCCTGGTAGCCGCCCCGGACGGGACGGTCATAGCAGGACGCACACATGATTTCGGCGCCCGCCTCTGGGTGCGCCTTTTCGGACTCGTCTATGCACATCCGCAGCCAAAGGACGGCAATACCACGCTCATCAGAAATAAGGACGGTCTCCCCCTGCCGACAACCTTTCTCAATGAGCCTGCGACAGACTTCCTCATCGGCAAGACGGAACAGGAAAAACGCTACGATACCATGAAGAGTGTCTGCCGCGGCTGTCACAGTACGCGCTGGATAAGCGACCATTTTGCCAAGATGGATAACACGATCAGGGAGACGAACGACATGACCCTTGCAGCGACAAAGCTTATGACAGAGGCATGGGACAGGGGCATCGAAGACAGGGCTAACCCCTTTGACGAGCAGATCGAGAAGCTCTGGATCAGACAATGGCTGTTTTATGCGAACTCCATACGGTATGCATCAGCGATGACCGGGGCGCCGGATTATGCCGCGTTCAAGAACGGCTGGTGGGAGCTCTCCGACAACCTCCAGAAGATGCGAGACACGATCAAGCTCAAAGAACGTCTTCTGAGACCCGAAGCATGGCACACGCAGGGAAACAAGTAGGGAACGCGCTCATGTCCGAAAGGGGGAAAGCGATAAAGCCGTTTCCCCTGCCCCAATATATACAGCTTTATCCCACTCTGCGGTGCAATCAGCGCTGCTCATTCTGTTTTAATGATGGCGCTTCGACGGTCAGAGACCTGTCCCCCCAGGAGGCCATGAATCTCCTCGACATACTCTGCGATCTTGGCATCCGCGATCTGGACATCATGGGCGGGGAACCCTTCCTGTTGCCCTGGATGCCCTCTTTCCTGCATGCATCGATCAAAGAGAATATCATGGTCAATGTAAGCACCAACGGGAGCTTTCCCCATATCCTTGAGGAATTCAGAGGATTGGGTCCGGACAGGATCACGATCGGCGTTTCGCTTGAGGGCAGCACTCCTGAAAATCATAACGGGCTGACGAATTCAGACAATTATGAAAAAGCAATAATCAGCATCCGTACGCTCGTTTCCCTTGGGCTGGACCCGATCGTCAAAACTGTCATAAACAGGCGTAACATGCACGATATATCGTCGATCATCGACCTGTTAAAGAAACTTGGTGTAACCCGGTATTACCTGATACAGATGGACCTTTTCTCGAAGGCCTTCCATGCCGGGAAGATTGCCCCTGGTTTTGTCGAGTTCACGAAGTTCTATGCCGATACAACTGCACGAAACACCGGCATCAACATCCATAAAGTGAACGCCTCCTGCTTTGAGAAACATACCCTGCCGGAGGGCATCCGCTGCGCAGGAGGCGTAAGAAAGCTTTGCATCATGCCGGATGGATCAGCCTATCCCTGCAACCTTTTTCACCATTTCCCCGAATTCTTCCTGGGAAACATATTTACCGACGATTTCACGGATATATGGATGAGCCCGAAGCTCGCTTATTTCAGGTGCTTTGAAAGGAACCTTTGCCAGGTGACAGGATGTTCCAACTTCGCTTCATGCACCGGCGGGTGTCCGTCACATGGGTATTTTCATTCCCTTGACCTGAACAGTACCGACATGCGCTGCAGCTCTCTTTCATAACAGCTCGGTCACGTTCTCCTGAGAGGGGTTCCAAGGCGGGCCCCACCTCCTTTCCCGTTTTCTCTTTCCTTTAAAAAAGACCAACCAGCTTCAGTTTCAACGTGCTAACATAAAACCAGAGGGTCTTGTAATAGCAAAACGTGATATGGGATACGCGGGATTTCTGATCCCGTATTGCGCGGAGTAAGGGTAATAATCGGGAGGTCGTGATGGCAAAGAACAATTTTTGGTCGCCCTATATCGCTGGGGCCGGACTTGGGTTAACCCTATTAGCGACGTTTTATCTTGCCGGGTGGGGGCTGGGAGCATCAAGCGCCTTTTCACTGCTGGCCAGTCTCGGCGTGAAAGAGATACATCCCGACTTTGCATTGCAGCTCACCTATTTTTCGCAATACCTGCATGTGGAATCGCCGTTGAGGAACTGGGTCCTCTTCGAGGTCTGCGGACTCTTCCTCGGTGCCTTTTCAGCAGCACTGTTCAGCGGTAATTTCAGGTTCCAGTTTGACCGTGGCTCCGGAATGGGCAGGGTTACGCGTCTGATAGCCGCTGTATCAGGGGGCATAATGATCGGGTTCGCTAGCAGGCTCGCGCGTGGCTGTACAAGCGGCGTTGCCCTCTCCGGAGGAGCGCAACTGGCAATAGGCGGATGGATATTCGTCATCGCCATGTTCGTAAGCGGCTTTGCTGTTGCGGCTCTTTTCAGGAGGTTGTGGACATGACCGGGCCCGTGGTCGCAAGTCAGGAAATGGGCCTTGTTCTGGCGGTCGTGCTTGGATTCTTTTTCGGTCTTTTCCTTGAGAGAGGAGGACTCGGAAATCCGCACAAATTGACCGGCGTTTTTTTCCTCACGGACTTTGTCGTGCCGAAAGTCATGTTTACGGCGATTCTCGTTGCATCCGTCGGGTTCTACCTCGTTTCAGACCTGAAGCTTCTGGATCTCAATAGGGTCTGGATCGTCCCGACCTTTTTCTGGCCCCAGATCGCAGGCGGTGCCCTGTTCGGCATCGGTTTTGTGGTGAGCGGGTACTGTCCGGGTACCGCTGTTGCGGGTCTTGCGTCGGGCAGACTCGATGCGCTGGTCACGATGATCGGTATCGGCATCGGTTCCCTGATATTTGCCGTTGTCTACCCCGTGCTCGAGGATTTTTATCAGTCTTCGCCAATGGGAGCTGCCACAATTCCCGGCATAACCGGCGTTAGCCACTGGGTCGTCCTGGCAGTGCTGTTTATCATCGCAGGGTTGATGTTTTTTCTCATGGAACACTTTGGGAGAAAAGCCGCCTAAGTCAGACCGCTTTCCCGCCGTTCAGAACGTGAAGCGCCTCTGGATTTGTGTCGCATGATCAAGTCATGACAATAGCGGCGGCGCCGTTGCATGACAGCGAGATGAAGACGAGTCCGTGCTTCCTCTGTGCTAGTCCTTTATCCTCTTCCATCTCCGGTGGATCCAGAGCCATTCAGCAGGGTGTTGTCTGACGAAATCCTCTATCGGTCTGAGAAAGTTTATCGTATCCTTCACAATAGCTTCATCGCCGTCACGGGACGCGTCGAGCTGAATCTCTTCCCCGATCTCAACAAGATGACCGTTAGCGGTCCGTCTGATGAATGCAGGGACAACAGGGGTTCCGGTCTTTCTGGCCAGGATTGCCGGTGTCTTCATAGCGTAGGCATTTTTTCCGAGAAACGGGACAATAACGCCTTCTGAGCGTATAACGCTCTGGTCCATGAGGATGCCGATGACTTCCCCTTTTTTCAGGGAAGAGAGGATTTTTTTCAGCGCCCCCTCTTTGTAGATGGTATGATTGCCGTACTTCTCCCGCGTCCTCTCGATAAACCTGTTCAAATAGGGATTATCCTGCTTTCGTGCAACGATGGTAATTTTGGCAATCTTCATCGACACATACACCGCTAGCAGCTCCCAATTGCCGCAATGAGCGGTGATACAGAGGATCCCTTTGCCCTTCTGCATAGCCTTCCGATAGTTCTCCTCGCCTTTCACCTCCACATGACGGAAAACACTTTCACCCACCCCGTAGTAAATCTTGACCACTTCGATGAAGGACCTGCCGAGGTTCCTGAAGTTCTGCCTGATGACCGAACGGGGATCCGTACCGAGGACAAGAGCGCCGCGTTCAGCAGCGCCCTGGAGGTTATCAAGGGCAATCTTCCGCCTGCTGCTCCAGAAGACATAGGCAAGAAGACCGAGCAGATCGCCTGTCCGGAGGGCTGCCCGATAGGGCAGTATGGCAAAAGGGAACGTGCTTGCTACCAGGAGGAGAAAAGGAAAGATCTGTCGAAGACGTTTCATGAATCGTTGTTTTCTTTATCCTTCCGGCCTTCCTTCTTTTCCTTATCCTGGTAGGCCTGGCTGATCTCATCAAGGCGCTTCATGACGAGATAGTTGATCGAACCTTCAGGCCACGTGCCGTCATCCCTGAGTTCACCTGCAGGTATGCCGGTACAGAGCTCAAGACCTTCCTCTACCCTGCTGATGGCATAGATGGTGAACTTGCCGTTTCTGACCGCATCAACAACTTCTTTTTTGAGCATGAGGTTGTTCAGGTTTTTCCGCGGAATAACCACGCCATGATTGCCGTCAAGACCGCGAACCCTGCAAAGATCAAAGAAACCCTCGATCTTCTCATTGACCCCGCCGATAGGCTGAACATCGCCATGCTGGTCCATCGACCCGGTTATGGCAAGGTCCTGCCTGAGCGGGATTCCCGAAAGGCTGCTCAAAATCACAAAGAGTTCTGCGCAGGAAGCACTGTCGCCCTCGACCATATCGTAGAGCTGCTCAAAGGTTATGGATGCAGAAAAGCTTACCGGCTTCTTGCGGGCATAGGTACTGTTGATATAGTGGGATATGATCAGTATGGCCTTTTCATGGATCTTGCCGCTCATTTTCGTCTCACGCTCGATATTGACAACGCCGCCCTTGCCGGTATAGGTCTTTGCCGTAATCCTTGATGGTTTGCCAAAGAGATAGTCGCCCATGCCGAGGACCGCCAGACCGTTGATCTGCCCAACCTTCTTTCCTTCGGTGTCAACAATGATCGTGCCCTCGACCATCATCTCCTGAATGCGCTCCTCGATCCGGTTGTTTCGATAAATTTTCTCCTCCAGCGCCTTTTCCACATGTTCGTCCTTGACTATCTGACTGCCGGACTGCTTTGCCCAGTAACTCGCCTCTCTGACGAGATCATTCACTTCGCTGAATTGCGATGAGAGCTTTTTCTGATGCCCGGCAAGGCGTGCGCCGTATTCCACGATCTTGGCTACCCCGGTGCGGTCAAAGGGAAGTGTTTTGTCTTTCTTTGACGTGCTGGCAATAAAGGCGGCGTATTTATGAATCGTTTCTTTCGTGGTATCCATCCTGCTGTCGAAATCGGCCTTCACCTTGAAGAGCTCGCGGTATTCCTCGTCCAGACTGTACAGGAGGTAGTAAAAGTACGGCGTACCTACGAGGATCACCTTGACGGTCAGAGGAATAGCTTCCGGCCTGAGCGTTGTTGTGGAAATCAGGCGGTACTGCTCCCAAATATCCTCTATCTTGATCTCCCGGTTCTTAATCGCACGCTTCAGGGCATCATAGGAGAACATATTTCTGAGCAGATCAAGGACATCGACCACAATATACCCGCCGTTTGCCCGGTGCAGGGAACCTGCCTTGATCATGGAGAAGTCTGTTGTTGCCACGCCGTACTGGAACTTGTGCTCAAGCCTGCCAAGAAGGTTGAAATAGGTCGGATTGCTCTCATAGATGCAGGGCGCTCCTTTCGCGTCCTTGTTGCTGACCAGCACATTGACCGTATAGCGGGTATAGGTCGGTTCGCTCTTCTGCAGACGCATGAACGGAAGCGGAGGGGTCTGTTCTTCCTGCGCCTTGAAATCATCGAGATGATTCAGGATATCCTCCGTGACATCAGCAAGGTAGGAGGAGATCTTCTCGTGCTCCTGGTACTTCTGCTTCAGGTCGTCCATGAGATGACCCACCACGGCGAGTGCAGCCTCGCGTTCGAGGGCAGCCTGTTGCGCCTTAAGGCCCTTCTCCCCTTCTCTCACCTCCCTGACGATATCGTTCAGCTTCTCTTGCAGCTGTTTTCCAATCTCGTCGATCCTCTCTTTTGTCTTATTGTCAAGCGCTTCATACTCTTCCTCGGTCAGCGGTTCTCCGCCCTTCTTCATCGGTACGATCATGAGACCGGTCACGCTCTTCCGGATAGAGAATCCCTTTGCCTCGGCATCCTCTTCCAGCGCGGTGAAAAGCGCCTTCTGTTTTTTCTGGAAATCTTCCATCAACTTATTCTTCTGCTTTTCGTACTCTTTTGACTCGAAGATCTTCGGAATCTCTGTCTGGAGCGTTTTGACGAGTTCTTCCATGTCCCGGAAAAAAAGCGGGGCCTGCCCCGGAGAAAGGGATACGGCAAGGGGTGTGTCAGGGTCGGCAAAGTTGTACACGTAGCACCAGTCCTGGGGCACCGGCTCATCAGCTGCCTTTTTGCTCAACAGCTTCCTGATGGTGGTCATCTTTCCGGTGCCGTTTTCGCCGAGCAGAAATATATTGAAGCCGCTGCTCTCAAGGTTCAGTCCGAAATCAATTGCCCTGAGCGCCCGGTCCTGACCGATGGTCTCGATATCCTCCTGCAGCTCATCAGTAGTACTGAAGGTAAAAACAGCAGGGTCGCAGCACCGATACAGCTCTTCAATTCCAAGCGGTTCTATCATTCTTTCCTCCGTGCATCAAATGTGCGCCGATCCCGGCAATGCCCTATCGCAGCCTGATCCGGGACATACCGAGGCGCCAGGGTACACGTTCTGACGCCCGCGGCATTCATCACGTGCTGTCCTGGTCATCAGAACAGGATTCAAGCCTCGGGCTGAATAGGATATGTCCCGCCCGACGCGGAAAGCGTCGGGCGGGTATCGCTCTCTTACGAAAAAACCTTGTTTTATTTCTTGCGGGAAGCAAGCTTGTTGAGCGCGGTGATATACGCCTTTGCAGCAGCGACGATGATGTCCGTGTCCGCACCCTGCCCCCTGACCGATTTACCATTCTCTTGAAGCGTCACAACGACCTCGCCGAGGGCGTCAGTGCCTCCGGTAATGCCTTTGACATCGAATTTCAGAAGATTGCTCTTCGTCTTCGTTATCGCAGCTATAGCCTGATACGTAGCATCTACCGGTCCGTCGCCCGTGGCAGTCTTCTGTACAGCCCTGCCCCTGATCTTCATCTTGACCGTCGACTTGGGCACCACACCCATGCCGCTCGAAACTTTCAGGTCAGTGAGCCTGAAGGCTTCCGGGATCTTCGATACCTCTTCCGTCACCAGAGCTTCAAGATCCTCGTCAAAAATCTGCTTCTTCTGGTCTGCAAGGTGCTTGAACTTCACGAACGCACTCTCGATCTCTTCGGGCGTCAGATCATACCCGAGTTCCTGGAGGCGGACCTTGAAAGCATGCCGGCCGGAGTGCTTGCCGAGAACAAGCTCGGTCTGTTTCAGGCCGATATCCTCCGGCTTTATAATCTCGTAGGTCATCTTTTCCTTGAGCAGTCCATCCTGGTGAATGCCTGATTCATGTGCAAAGGCATTTGCGCCGACGATTGCCTTGTTCGGCTGGACGCGGATGCCCGTTATTCTCGTGAGCAGTCTGCTCGTCCGTATGATCTCACGCGTACGGATATTGGTCGTTGCCCGGTAGATATCTTTTCTTGTCGCAAGGTTCATCACGACCTCTTCCATGGAACAGTTCCCCGCACGCTCTCCGATGCCGTTGATCGTGCATTCCACCTGTCCGGCGCCGCTCATGATAGCCGCAAGCGAGTTGGCCACGGCCAAGCCGAGGTCGTTGTGACAATGCACCGATATGACAGCCCGATCACCGATCTTGTCCTTTACAGCCTTGATCGTCGCGCCGAATTCAACGGGCGTCGTATAGCCGACGGTATCGGGAATGTTGACCGTAGTCGCCCCTGCTTCAACGACCGCAAGTATCAGTTCGATGAGATAGCTGAGATCCGTTCGTGTCGCATCCATGGCAGAGAACTCGACATCTGCAGCTAGGCTCCGGGCAAGCTCCACCATGGCAATGGACCGCTTCAGTGCCTCCTCCCGGCTGATGCGATACTGGTACTTCAGGTGGACATCCGAACTCGAGTGGAACGTGTGGATGCGGTGCTCCGGAGCTTGCTTGATGGCTTCATAGGCCCTCCGGATATCCTCTTCTTTTGCCCGGGCGAGTCCAGCGATCGTAGTCCCCCTCACTTCATTGGCAATACGCTTGACTGCCTCAAAATCGCCGGGGGATGCAATGGGAAAACCGGCCTCGATGATATCAACTCCGAGCCTGACCAACTGCTTGGCCATCTGTATCTTTTCATCCACATTCATGGACGCTCCCGGAGACTGTTCACCGTCGCGCAAGGTCGTATCGAATATCTTGATCGTTCTCATGGCTGCACTCCTGTTTCGCCCTGGTGTTCCTTCTTTTTCTCACGCCGCCGTTTCATCAAAAGCACGGCATTTTCAATTATACCCCAAACAAGGTAGAGCATTGCAAAGACGAAAATGGCCGGGGACGGATGAATAAGAAGGACAAAAAGAACGAGGACAAAAACGATGAGGACCCAGAACGGCTTCTTTTCCTTAAAGTCGATCTCCTTTACGCCGTGGAATCTGAACGTGCTCACCATGAGAAGAGCCAGGACGATCGTGAACAACGGATAGAAGATGTGCTTATCCGGAACTTCCTGCCCGACCTCATACCAGGAATAAAAGATAACGACTGACGCAAGTATCGATGCTGCACCCGGTATGGGCATGCCCTTGAATGCCTTGGAACCGGAAGAGCCGGTCTGCACGTTGAACCGTGCAAGACGGAGCGCCCCGCATGCTACAAAGAGGAAAGCAGCAGCCCAGCCGAGCCTGCCGAAGGGCACCAGTGACCATTTGTACATCATGACTGCCGGTGCTACGCCAAAGGCAACAAGATCGGACAGGGAGTCAAGCTCAACGCCAAAACGGGTCGTCGTATTGGTAAGACGCGCTATCCACCCGTCGAGACCGTCGAAGATGTTTGCGAGCATGATGGCCCACGCAGCATAGACAAAGTTCCCGTTTATCGCTGACATGATGGCATAGAACCCGCAGAACATGCCGCAGAGGGTAAGCGTGTTGGGCAGAAGATAGACGCCCTTTTTCGGCTGTTTATCGCCCTGCGACCCATGCCCTTCTTCCACCACGATCACCCCCTTTCACCGATCTTACAGAGTACTGTCTCCCCTGCTCTGACCATGTCTCCCATCTGCACCTTCACAACTGCATCTTTCGGGACATACAGATCAACCCGCGAACTGAACTTAATTATCCCGTATCTCTCGCCTCTCTGCAAGACGTCACCTTCTGATACCCTGCAGACAGCCCTGCGTGCAACAAAGCCTGCCACCTGCCGTACCAGGACATCTCCGTAACGAGTTTCAAGCACCATATCAATGTGTTCGTTCCGGATAGAGGCCTCATCCTTATATGCCGCAATGAATGTTCCCTTGGTATGGTTGACGGATTTGACCTTCCCGTCACAGGGAACACGGTTCACATGGACATTCAGGGGAGACATGAAGATGCTGATCTGCTTGACCCCGGCATGGAGATAGGCTGTTTCGTCCGTCTCCCCTATGACAATCACCTTGCCGTCAGCCGGGGCGACGAAGAGGCCCCGCTCAGTCGGAACAGTCCTCTCAGGGTCTCTGAAGAAGTAAAACATAAAGGCGGTAATGAGAACCGGCACGGCAGCAGCTCCTGCACCGCCGGCCCAGAAACAGAGCGCGGAAATGGCAGCTGCGGCAGCGATAAACGGATAGCCTTCGGAGGCGAATTTCATCATACCACGGTAACGGTACAGATGAAGTCAGGCATTATGCGCACCTCTTTGCTTTCAGCCCTGCCTTCGCAGTTACCGGTATTATGCCTTTGACTTGTCCACCAGCTTGCTTTTTTTCAGCCAGGGCATCATGGCCCGGAGGCGACCGCCCACTTCCTCGATCTGATGCTTCTCACCCTTTCTGGTCAGAGCGTTGAAAACCGGCTTGTTCGCCCTGCATTCCAGCATCCATTCCCGAGCGAAAACACCGTCCTGGATCTCGGTGAGGATCTTTTTCATCTCCTTTTTCGTCTCTTCGGTCATAACCCTTGGACCGCGCGTCAGGTCTCCGTATTGGGCCGTGTTGCTGATAGAGTAGCGCATATTGGAGATGCCGCCCTCGTAGATAAGGTCCACGATGAGCTTAACTTCGTGAAGGCACTCGAAATACGCCATCTCCGGAGCATACCCTGCCTCGACGAGCGTCTCAAACCCGGCCTGGATGAGAGAGGTGATGCCGCCGCAGAGCACAGCCTGCTCGCCGAAAAGGTCGGTCTCGGTCTCTTCCCGGAAATTCGTCTCTATGATGCCCGCCCTTCCCCCGCCAATCGCCGAGGCATAGGCAAGGGCAACGCCCTTGGTGTTCTTCGATGGGTCCTGATGGATAGCGATCAGGCAAGGTACGCCGCTCCCCCGTGAATACTCCGCCCTGACCAGATGCCCGGGCCCTTTCGGCGCCGCCATGAAGACGTTGGCGTCCGCAGGAGGCACGATCTGACCGAAATGGATATTAAAGCCATGTGCAAATGCCAGATACACGCCCTTTTTCATGTTCGGGGCTATCTCAGCGTTATAGATATCCGCCTGGTATTCGTCAGGGAGAAGGATCATGATGACATCCGCTATTTTTGCCGCGTCCGCAGGGGTCATGACCTTGAAGCCTGCAGCTTTTGCCTTGTCCCAGCTGGAGCCTTTCCTTATGCCGATGGCAACGTCCATGCCGCTCTCTTTGAGATTGTTCGCATGTGCATGGCCCTGACTGCCATACCCCATGATCACGATCTTCTTCTTTTTCAGGGCACCGAGATTCGCATCTTTATCGTAATAAACTTTTATCATACCTTCCTCCTCGAGTTGTTTTTGAATTTATCGCTGGTAAGAGGCCCTATTATAGTACAAATTCCCAGAATTTTCTATTTATGGCAACTGGTTGCGCAGAGACGACGCTATTCTTGCCACCCCTGTGCAAAGCCGCATTCCCGGGAAGAGAACAACGCATGCCGTGCATTCTCAGGGCGTATCGGATTCCTCAGAAAGCAGGGTTTTCTCAGATAAGGCCACACTCAATTCCGCTACGGTCCTGTCCAGCCGCGGATGGATCTTTTCCGGGGCGATCTCCGCAAGGGGAATGAGCACAAAATCTCTTTCTTGCAGCGAAGGATGGGGAATGATCAAACCATCCGTATCAAGGATCAGATCGTCATAAAAGAGAATATCCAGGTCAATAACCCGCGGCCCCCAACGGATCGATTCGGTTCGTCCCATAGTCTTTTCGATACGCTTCAGCACGGCGAAAAGCTGTTCCGGAACTGCGTCCGTCTCAACCTCCACTGCCATATTGATGAATCGCGGCTGGTCGGCAACTCCCCATGGCTCTGTCTCCACAAGAGATGACTGCCGCAGAACCTTGACCCCGCTCTTCGTAAGCAGACGGACTGCCTCCCGGCAGTTCTCCTGCCTGTTTCCGATGTTGGAGCCGATGCCGATATGAACGATGGCCATACCGACATAGTAATCAGAGAATGAGTGAATAGTAAATAGCATGCTCGTTCAAGACGCAACGGCATCAGTCTGCCGATTGAGTAGCCTAATGTGTCCTGAACACTAAACGTGTTTACAGTAATTGTAAACGTAAATCTTGATTTGCTACTGAGAAGTACACCTACCACTCCTCAGGTATTAGAAACCGCAACTATTAACGATTACGTGTAGCAATCAGCAGATGGCTAATTGATATACCGAGAGTTTCTGGGTCTCAGAGACACCTCCTATGACTCCGCAAAATCAAAATGGAAAATGACTAATGAATTTCGATAGGTACAATGGCGACGGCGATGAGTTCAGCTGACAAGAATTAATGATGGATATTTTATGCCGAAGCGGCATTTGGTAAAGGAAGGGGTGGGGAAAAACCCACACCATGTGGTTTGTTCACCGCATGCCCAAGGGTTGACCCTATAAGTGGCTTGAGCACTATAAATCCATAACGCCTTGATTCTTTTGATAATTCAGTAGCACCAGTCCTGTGACCTGTCAGTGGAAGATGAGGCTTTAATATGGCATAGAATATGCTTTTATAAAGAAAAGGGTTGATAAATGAACATTGCAAAACTCAGATTTGTCGTCTCAATACTTAGGGAGTCTTCCCTGTATCAGCTAATCTCCCACGAAGAGAAGCTTGTCCTCATATCCAAATTGCTTAATGATTATCCCTCCCTAGCAGATCAACAAATATAAGAAGGAAAGGAAATATGAAGAAGATATGTAGCATCCGCATAAGTGTTCTGAGTATTATTTTCCCCTTGATTCTTCTTGTTTTCACAACCGGAACAAAGGCCGAGACGCAGGACGGACCTAAGAAAGATTTCTTCTCGGAACTTCACATTGAATCTGTAAGTCTGCTGGGGCCCAAAAGTTATTCCGCAGATGGAAAAGATTTTAAAAGCAACTCCTTGCCAGTAGTTTTCATTCCTCTGAAAGAGGGGCTCAATGCCTTCATTGACTGCGCCTCATCGTTTCATCAGGATGGCCTTACGCAAAACGACGCCCGCACAAATTACCGCGCTGTCGTAGGGTTCCGCTTCATTCTGAGATAATACTCATAGACCAGCTATCCCCAAAAGAAACATTACGCCTGTAGCAGAAATGCTACATCGCTATGTGCAGGAAGTATTTAGTCCTGACTGCCTGATCTCATAGGTATGCTGAAATGACATGCAGTCAACAGTTATTGGAGATTGAAACTGACGAGGAGTACGGGAAGGAACAAATTTTCTGTTGCCTTCCATTTCTATTGAATACCTTCCGTAACACACCTCCTCGCCGATTCTATCACGGGTTCGGACTTCAGGGGGAAGAGTGTGTTAGATTCATTTTCTGATGCCTACGGATTCGTCGGTGTACTTGAGAAGCAACAATCCTTCCTGAACTCCTCATCAGTTTCAATAATCCATAACTGTTGACTTGATGTCGTAATCCTCACATAAGAGAGATTGGGAAAGCCCACTCATCAAAAAATCCCTCTGACGAGCAATATCTGAGAACCTAGTAATTTTTCGAGTTGAAAGCTGCCCCCTTTTGTGATTAGATGACGAAAAGAGCATTGTCTTTCTTAATTGAAAATAATTGTCCTTTTTCTTTCGGGGAAATGTGTCAGTGGACATGTAGTGCATCTATTAATATCTTGATTTTCAGAGTGGTTTGATGCAGTTTTAGTTTGTCGTTTAGTTGGAAGTAGCGCATCAAAAAGGGAGTTCCGCGGTGGAACTCCAATATAAGGAGGGAAATGAACATGAAGACAAAACAGACCTTACCGGCATTACTGGCACTTAACAGCGCCGTAATGCTCACCGCAACTCCGGCCTTAGCCGTGGAGACCACCGGCACGCCAGGGTCGCCCAGCGCAACCACCACCATTGACGGCAGGTATATACCGGCGCCGCCACAGCCCTTCCAGGGTGAGATCGAGCTGAACGCCCTGCAGTCGAAGCCGGCATGGCCGGCGCGAATCGTGCCGCCGAAGGGCGCCCCGAACATCCTGCTGATCATGACTGACGACGTGGGCTTCGGTGCACCGTCGACATTCGGGGGCGTCATCCCAACACCGACGATGGATCGCATTGCGAAAAACGGCCTCCGGTACACGAACTTCCACACGACCTCACTGTCCTCTCCGACCCGGGCGGCACTGCTCACCGGCCGCAACCACCACTCGGAGGGCTTCGGGGTGATCTCTGAGCTTGCAACCGGCTTCCCCGGCTACAACAGCGTCATGGGGCGGGACGGCGTGTCGATTGCTCGCATCCTGAAGGATAACGGCTACCGGACCGCGTGGTACGGCAAGAACCACAACACGCCTTCGTTCGAGACAAGTCAGGCGGGACCGTTCGACCAATGGCCGACTGGGTCTGTCCTGGGCTTCGACTACTTCTACGGGTTCAACGCCGGTGATGTCAGCCAGTGGGAGCCGATGCTCACCCGCAACACCACGCCGATCATGCCGTTCGTCGGCAACCCCGGCTGGAACCTGATCACCGCCATGGCCGACGACGCCATCGGCTGGTTGAACCAACTGAACGACATCGATCCGTCGCTGCCGTTCATGATCTACTACGCGACGGGAGCCACTCACTCGCCACACCACCCGACCAAGGAGTGGATCGACAAGATCAGCAAGCTGCACCTGTTCGACAAGGGTTACCAAGCCGTGCGCGAGCAGATCTTTGCCAATCAAAAGAAACTTGGCGTGATTCCGCCGGATGCCAAGCTGACGCCGTGGCCGAAGGATCTGCTGAAGACCTGGGACCAGCACACGCCCGAAGAACAGAAGCTGCTCATCAAGGAAGCTGACGTCTACGCCGCTTACCTCGCCTACGCCGACCACGAGATCGGTCGCGTCGTCGATGCGATAGACGCCATGGGCAAGCTTGATAACACCATCATCATCTTCATAAGTGGCGACAACGGCGCCTCGGCTGAGGGCTCGGAAATGGGCACCTGGAACGAAGTCATCCCCTTCAACGGCGTCAATCCGAGCACGGCCGAGAACATGATGTTCTATGACAAATGGGGCGACAAGGATACCTATCCACATTACTCCTACGAATGGGCTTGGACGTTTGACACGCCCTACAAGTGGACCAAGCAGATCGCCTCCTACTTCGGGGGAACCAAGAACGGCATGGCGATCTCCTGGCCGGCGCGGATCATGGACAAGGGCGGCATCCGTTGGCAGTTCCATCACGTCATCGACATCGTTCCGACACTGTTGGATGCCGCGGGCATCCCGGCACCGGTCCAAGTGGACGGCATCG
The DNA here is from genome assembly GCA_003252075.1 of Nitrospirota bacterium. GTDB lineage: Bacteria > Nitrospirota > Thermodesulfovibrionia > Thermodesulfovibrionales > UBA6898 > UBA6898. Next base: position 2,593 of record QKDO01000063.1, on the reverse strand, counting down.
GGCAGAAGCCGATCGAGGGAGTGAGTCTCGCCTACACCTTCGACAAAAACGCCGGCGGGCTCGATGCACCGTCGCGCCACCGCACCCAGTATTTCGAGATGCTGGGCGTTTATGGGCTGTACAGCGACGGCTGGATTCTCAGCGCAAAGCCGCGGCGAGCACCCTGGCAACTCGCCGGCGCAGCCATCCCCAATCCGGCCACCGCGTATGACCTCGAGCTGTTCGATCTCAAGAGCGACTGGACGCAGTACGCCGACGTCGCCGCGCAGCACCCCGAGAAGGTTCAGGAGATGCGGGACCTGATGTTCGGCGAGTTCGCCAAGTATCAAGTGCTGCCACTGGACGCCTCGGCGGCCACGCGCTTTATCGCGCCACGGCCCAGCCTGGCCGCGGGCCGGACGGAGTTCGAATACTCAGGGCACACCGTCCTCAACATCCCTGAGGCCGGCATGCCGAGCCTGCTCAACAAATCGTATACGATCATCGCCCAGATCGAGGTGCCGGCGGCCGCCGACGGGATGATCTACAACGAAGGCGACCGTTTCTTCGGCTATGGGTTGTACCTGCTGAAGGGCCAGCCGACGTTTACCTATAACCTCCTGGGCCTCAAGCGGACAAAGTGGCAGGGGCCAGCGCTAGCGGCGGGCAAGCACACCCTTGAGTTCGACTTCAAGTACGATGGCCTCGGCGCGGGCACACTTGCCTACAACAACCTGAGCGGCATCGGTCGCGGAGGCACCGGCACGCTGAAGGTGGACGGCAAAGTCGTATCGACCGAGAAAATGGAACACACGCTGCCCATGACCAAACCTCTGGACACCGTGGTCAACATCGGCGACGCCACCCTCTCTCCCGTGGACGACAAGGACTATCAGATCCCGTTCAAGTTCACCGGCAAGATCAACAAGATCACCATCAAGCTGGAACCGCCGAAGCTGACGCCCGAGGACATTAGGAAGCTTAAGGAAGCCGAAGAGAAGATGGAGGCCAACAAATAGGATCTAGCGGTAGAGAAGGCAGCCGTAGAAAAGGGGAATTACAGATAGGTCGCGATGAATAACGTTCTTTCTCTGGCAGGGTCATTCATTTGACCCTGCCTTCTTTATTTTAGGTTGCAGACTTCTGCCATATAGATGGTCTCGAGGTTATTCTTAGGCATTCATTAGGCTTATCAATTTCGCTTGTAAATCCTCAGTAGTTTCAAACCTCTATACCTGCGAGCTCGTCGGTGTTACTCTTACGCTAACAACCCTCAATATTCCAATCAGCTCTCTGCGGATTACTAAGCGTAATCGATAATAGTTGCGCTTCCTAAGACCTATTGAATGGTAGGTGTACTCATCAGACAAGTCAAGAGTTGCGTTTACAATTTCTGTAAACACATTTAGTGTTCAGGACATGTAAAACACTACCTCATGGGCGATATTGAAAAAAGAGTTGTCTGACTATATGTTGTTTAACTTGACATCGTCCAGGATTCTCATGCCGTTCCAGTGACATTCATGCCCAGCCGTCCTAAGAAAAGAGTTCTGTCCTGATCGTCCTCGAAGATGCCAGCCTTGTTGGTGCCCCACACCACGATATGATGCAGGGCACAGGGAATGTTCAATCTGGCTTGCCGCGGCATGTGCTATGATATCGCATCATTGTTTGCTTGTAAAGTTGATTACATGATTAGCCACAACGTCCCCAAAGAGACTTGAATACACCGGCCCGGAATACTTCTTCAAGAAATTTTAACTTTGCTTTTGGCGGCATCACATAAAATGTCCCGTTTTCATTAAACAGCCCATCTGGATGGAGCTAATCAAGGGGGCATCATTGCCCACGAGCCCCCCGGCAGAGCCGGGGGACTCGTGGTTATTCACTTGGGAGCTTGGTGTTATGCTTGGGTTTTCCGAGTCCCCGTTACTCGAAGACTCTTCACACCCATGAAAAGCACCCACGGTAACGGCAATTATTCCGGAAAACCTTCTTCGCGAAATTATGGGGCAACGGGTACGCCATCCGAATCGACGTTATAGTTTCCGGTGGCTGTCCCCGAGATGGTGTCGTAGGTATTGAACATCAGGGTGGCGGAACTGTCACTTTCAATGCGGACGTCGCCGTTGCCATTCCCGAGAAACAGATTGCCTTTCGCCACGGGAGAGGACCCTTGTGACGACATGAGTCCGTGAAGATTATTGGTCGCAACGTTCCCGAGAAGAATGCTGGACTTGCTGCCCTGACCCTGGCTGACAATTCCAAGCGTGGAATTCGTGATGGAATTATTCGTGACCAAAGCGTCGGAATTGCTAACGTAGATACCAATGCTGACACTCTTGATCGTATTTCCTTTCACCAGTGCTCCGCTGGCTGCGGTCAGAACGATGCCGTGCTGCCAATAATTGGACACGCTGTTGTCGATGATTCGCGTGTTGGTGGATGCATTAAGGTAAATGCCGCCATTCAGGCTGAAAAATGAGTTGTCTCCGGCGAAAGTGTTGCCGATGATATCCATGGAGGACATCTCGGAATAAACTGCTTTAATGTTTTCAGAAGTGCGGTTGCCCAGAATTTGGATTCCGCTGGAACCTCTGACGTCTATGGCGGT
>QKDO01000141.1 GCA_003252075.1 Nitrospirota bacterium | reverse complement strand
GGCTGCTTATGTCACGCAGGCAAAGGCAAAGGTTCCCACATTGTCGATGGACGATCTCGCGGACCTTCCCCGCCTGGTCGCGAAGCTTCGGGGAAAGAATCGCGTAGCCGAATATCTGCAAAGGCAGCTTTCCGAAGAGACGCGGACTCTGCTTTCGGAATACGACGGCGGCAGGGATATGGAACTGAAAGAGGCGCTTGTGCATGACCTCAATGCAGTTATTCTCGGTCCTGCGATCTATGAAGAAAAACGCTTCAGCGATATAGATCTGCGCGAGCAGACACAGGACCTGCTTGTTCATGAGCTCCAGGGGGAAGAACTGGCATGGCTCAATCGGTTCCTGCTCGAAGACGCTTTTCCCAGGGCATTTGCAGTAAATCCAGAATTGTAATGACTCAAACAGGCTCCGGCAGTTCGGCTCCCTGGACCGTGCTGGATGGAGAGTTCAGTAAGTACATTTCACTTGGCGAATCAGAGAAGTTCCGGTAGCGCGACGCCAGTTTTCGGTACTACTACGACGAGTGCATGCGCGGAGGGCTTTATGCCAGTGCAGCAGTCCTGAAGCCGTGTCGTAAAATATGCAATGGTTGAACAGTTAGTCAGACATGGTGAAAGGAGCCGATGACGGCAATTTATTATGATGTATGAAAAGATAATAAAATAGCAGCATAAGAAGGATGAAAAATAATGAAGAAGATTGAAGCTTTGGTGCAAAGAGCGATGCTTGTTATGGTCGCAGTGACACTGCTATTTGGTGCCGGCTGCGCAACGAAAGGTCAGACCGGGGCCGCAGTTGGCGCCGGGACAGGAGCGCTCGTCGGCGGTCTTGCCAACATGCACGGCTCATGGGGAGCAACAGCCCTGATCGGCGCAGGCGTCGGCGCAGGGGTTGGATATCTCATCGGCAATGAACAGGATAAGAAGGATGCGGCGAAGCGGCAGAGTGCATCCGAAGACGAGTTGAAGCCCCTTGTCGGCACGACCTGGCAGGTCATCAGCATTAATCCGAAACCGGAGAAGGCCCATAAATCCATCGTTGCCCATTTCAGGCCCGACGGCAACGTTGTGATAACGAAAACCGACATGCAGGGGAAGGTAGAGACCTCGGCAGAAAAATACCGCATCGTGGGGTCAACGCTCATCCTCAACAAACCAGATTACGTGGAGAACACGAAATTCAAGATCGAAGGGGATAGGCTGATCGTCGACTACGGGAACGGGAGCGTTGTCCTGCAGCGCATTAGCTGAGACAGCGCGGCTGAAATCAGGCAGTAACGATACAGGGTTTGATCTCAAGAGGGACCTGCATGCTGAGATTATGTGTGATATTACATGATAACTTTGGTGGAGGCGGCGGGAATCGAACCCGCGTCCGAAAGCACTACGCTCATGCATCTACATGTGTAGTCAGTCTTTTATCACCTTCGGGATTCAGGCCCCCGGCTGACAGGCTTCCTGAAACCCTATCTCCCTTAGTCTCGCCTTCGGGCAGGGAGCCCAGCCGAAAGCCAGCCTGCTGATTGACGCTGTACCTGAGACACAGGCAATCTCAGGAGAGCGTGCTGCTTAGTTAAGCAGCGAGTGCCAGTTCGTTATTGGCGTTTGTGTTTGTTCCACCTTTTAACGTGGTGATGGAGCCACGACATGCCACATGAGCCTCATAACCCCCGTCGAGCCCATTCGCCCCCGGAACTATGCGACCTGAATTATTATACCATTAATCCTGTGCGTGGAGGGGGTTTGCAGATGCAGGTCTATCTGTTTTTCATGGCCCGCGCTATTTCGCGGTCAGCCTCTTTCTTCTTGATCGATTCTCTCTTTTCGTACTGCCGCTTGCCCTTTACCAGGCCTATTTCCACCTTTGCACGCGACTCTTTGAAATAAATCTTGAGCGGAACAAGCGAGTACCCCTTCTGTGCAGCCATACCCTGCAGGCGTATGATCTCTTTTCGATGCAGCAGGAGCTTCCGCGTCCTGACCGGATCGTGATTTGCGATATTACCATGGCTGTATGGGCTGATATGACAGTTCAGGAGAAAGGCCTCGGCATCCTTGATAATGACATAGCTATCCTTGAGGTTTGCCTTGCCGTCACGCAGTGACTTTACTTCCGTCCCGGTGAGGATCATGCCTGCCTCGAAGGTTTCCTCAATGAAGTAATCATGGAATGCTTTTCTGTTCTGGGCAACGATCTTCATGCCTGAATCATACCATGCGGGTCTTTTTTATGAGAACAGGCGGTATCTGATAAGGGCTTCGCGTATAATACCTGCATGACTGAGATCATGAGCGGTGAGGAAAAGGCCTGGGAGATCATTGCGGGTCTATTTCCCGAGGATGTTTGCAGGAGGACAGGTGCTGTTTTCGATGAGGCATCACGCGCATATCGTCTTGAGGTATTCGGCACCTGGTTCTCCCTTGACCCGCAGAAAAAAGAGATCAGGAACCTGGCCCCGGAAGGAGAGATCTTTCTCAAGCGCCTCCGCTATTTTTTTGTGCTGTCGGTTCTCTGGTATATGGTAAAGGCGACCGATACGGGTCGGACCGGTAAGTTGATCAAGCCGTCAGGCATGCAGGGCGGAGACATCTTTTTCCGCGGAACCCACGTGCTGCCTCTCGACGGTATTGCGAAGAAATACGCCCATGACAGGGCAGGCTTCAGAGAACGGGGCCATGCCTTTGGCGGCAGGGATGCGGCATACGGGGACGCGGCGGTCGAGTTCCTGCCGTTCCCGAAGATACCGGTCACGGTTGTTCTCTGGCTCGCAGACGAGGAGTGGGACGCGCGTGCAGACCTTCTCTTTGATGCTTCCGCACTGCAACATCTGCCGATCGATATCCTCTGGTCCGTTGCCATGATGTCAGTGCTGGTATTTCTGTAATTGGCTACGCATGCTCAGAAAGCGAACTTCGGGCAGGAACGAGCGTTTTCTTATGCGGTCCGGGACTCGAAAATGATACGGCAGAAAACGTAAAGCTCTGCATATGTGCATTTCCGTCCGCCCGCTGTCGTTCGGAAGACCGCAAAGACTTTTCCGAAATGTATCTTCGACATGCAGGAATTCAGTATAATGGGTTATTCCCTATGGAGACAGATACGATCAGGATGCATATTTCCGCAGCTATCAGATGAGCCGAAAATTTCTGGATAAAGCTAACCTTCTGTTATCAAAAGAAAAAGGGACGGTATTCAAAGACCCCGGCGGAAGGATCAATATCGCGCTCTGCTATCCGAACCGCTATTCAGTGGGGATGTCAAGCCTCGGGTTCCAGGGCATATACGGTTATCTGAACAGTCAGTCCGACGTTGTGTGCGAGCGGATATTTTTTCCGGATCAGGAGGATTTGGAGGAATTTGAAAACTCCCACTTGGAGCCGTTTTCTCTTGAATCGCAGAGGCCGCTTTCCGCGTTTGATATCATAGCGTTCTCGGTCTCATTCGAAAACGACTATCCTCACCTGCTCAAGCTGCTGAAAATGGGGCATATCCCGATACGGATATCAGAAAGGGGCGACCATCACCCCTTGGTGATCATGGGTGGTGTCTGTGCATTCTATAACCCTGAGCCACTGGCCGACTTCATGGACATCATTTTTATCGGGGAAGCAGAAGAGATGCTCGGAGAATTTATCTCACTCTATCGCCGGGGAGGTGGGCGGGCCTCACTCCTCGAACAATCTGCACATATCGAAGGGGTCTATATCCCCGCCTATTACAGCATTACCTATGATACCGGAGGAAAGATCGCAGTCCGCACTGCTGCTCACGGAGCGCCTGACCGGATCCGCAAGAGGACAATTACGGATATCTCCCGGTCTTTTCTCCGGTCATCGGTCATCACGCCGGAGGCAGAGTTCTCGAATATGTTTCTTCTGGAGGCCATGAGGGGCTGTCCCTGGTCATGCAGGTTCTGTGTTGCCGGTCACATCTACCTGCCGGTCAGAAAGAAGGATCTTGCACAACTGGAGGGTGAGGTCAGGGCAGCTTCAGAGAAGACGCAGAAGATCGGGTTAATCGGGCCATCGCTTTCGGATTATCCCCATGCTGAAGATGTCCTGAAGATGGAAGGCGTTGATTTTTCTATCACCTCGCTGAGGGCGAGTGCCAAAAGCGGACGCCTGGTACGACTCATGAAGGGACATAAGAGTATTTCAATCGCTCCGGAGGCAGGAACGCAGCGCCTGCGCAATGTCATCAACAAGAAGATCACGGATGAGGATATATACGAAACAGCACGGCTGATTCTGGAGAGCGAGGTCGAGACGCTGCGGCTTTACTTCATGATCGGCCTGCCGACCGAGACCATGAATGATATCGACGGCCTCATCGAGCTGGTGAAGACCATTCGTAAGAACACGCGGAGGGGATACATTCGCCTGAGCGTCAGCACGTTCGTCCCGAAACCCTTCACCCCGTTCCAATGGCATCCCATGGAACCACTGAAAAGCATTAAGGAAAAGCTCCGGATGATCAAAAAAGGGCTCGGTCAGGAAAAAGGTGTTCGCATCTTCCATGATGTGCCCAAGCATGCACATCTGCAGGGTCTCTTTGCCCTCGGTGACAGAAGGATCGGCAGGGTCCTGGAACGTCTTGCTGATGAAGATACGGATATCATAAAAAAGGGGTCACCGGACGTAGACATCGCACACATTATCTTCAGAAGAAAAGACTTTGCCGAGACCCTGCCTTGGGATTTTATTGATGCCGGGGTGGACAGAGAGCGCCTCTGGGAAGAATACGGCAAGGCGCTGAGCGCATGAGTCTGCTCGTCCTTGGCATCACGTCATTTCTGATCGCGCTTTCGGGAGCGCTGGTGCCCGGCCCCCTGTTCACCCTTACCGTGAGCGAGTCAGCCAGAAGAGGCGCAGCTACCGGCCCCCTCATCATACTGGGTCACGGGCTGCTTGAGATCATGGTTGTTGTCCTGGTGCTTTCCGGTCTTTCTCCTTTTCTCCGTCACGATACCACACGGCAACTCATCAGCCTTATAGGCGGGTGCATGCTCGTCGTCATGGGTATACTTCTGCTCCGGGACGTACCAAAGGCACGGCTTGACGCCCCGTCAGAAAAGAAGGGGAAGGGAATGAACCTCATTGTTACCGGCATGGTCGGGAGCATTACGAATCCCTACTGGGTCATCTGGTGGGCTACGATCGGCTTGGGCTATCTGGTCAGTTCCCTGCGGTTCGGCATGGCGGGGGTGATCGTCTTTTTCCTCGGCCATATATCGGCTGATCTTGCATGGTACAGCCTTGTGTCCTACGCCGTCTCAAAAGGAAGAAAGATCATGGGAGAAAGAGGCTACCGTGCGGTCCTGCTGTTCTGCGGAATCTTTCTTATCTTGTTCGGAGGATGGTTCGTGCAATCCGCATAAAACCGTGTCCTGCTGCATTGCTTTTTCAAACCTGAGATACTAGTATACATTTCATATTGTGCAGCGGATAAGCTATGGAAACGCCGTTACTCTTCAATAGGATAAAGGATATCTATCTGAGGATGGCCCGCGCCGCCATGAAGGCGGACAGGAGTCCTGAGGAGGTTGAACTCATCGCGGTCACCAAGACGGTTGCGGTCGGCGCGATCCGGGAGGCTGTTGATTGCGGGCTCAGGGCTTTTGGTGAAAACCGGGTGCAGGAAGCAAAAAGAAAGGTCATGAGCGAAGAGATGCAGTCCATGAGAGAAGAGCTTGCATGGCATTTCATCGGTCATCTGCAGACGAACAAGGCAAAGGACGCTGTCCAGCTTTTCGATCTTATCCATTCCGTCGATTCCGCGGAACTGGTCGATGAGATTGATCGTCAGGCAGAGAAGATTGGTAAGGTCCAGAGGGTACTCGTTGAGGTCAAGCTTTCCGGAGAGGAGACAAAATACGGGGTAGCGGAGGAGGCGCTGCTACCCTTACTGGAGCGGCTCTGCGGGAGAAAACATGTGAAACCTGAAGGCCTTATGACCATACCTCCTTTGCTGGAAGATCTGAACAGTGTTCGGCCATATTTTATTCGGCTCAGGGAGCTGAGAGAAAGAGCAGAAACAGCGGGCTTCGCTCTGCCCGCACTTTCCATGGGCATGTCCCATGACTTTGAGACAGCGATCGAGGAGGGTTCCACCATGGTGAGGATAGGCACGGCAATATTCGGAGAAAGAGGTTCACGATGATCGGATTTATCGGGGGCGGAAATATGGCAGAAGCCCTGATAAAGGGCATGACCATGGAGGGCATGAAGGATATCATCGTAGCTGAGCCGCGTGAGGAGAGAGGGCAGGAACTGGTGCGGCGGTATGGTATCCTGGCCACGCAGGCGAACAGCAGCGTTGTCTCATCCTGCAGCATCATCATTCTTGCGGTTAAACCCCAGAATATGGAGTCCGTGATCGACGAAATTGCTGCGGATATCGACCATTCCAAGACCGTGGTATCGATAGCTGCCGGTATAACCCTATCCTATCTGCAGTCCAGGCTGAAGACGGACAAGATCGTCAGAGTCATGCCGAACACGCCGGCATTGGTCCAGGAGGGCATGTCTGTCATGTCGCTCTGCGAGTGTTTCACCGGGAAAGAGATCAATATCATACGAAGTATTTTTATGTCTGTCGGCAGGGTGATGGCGCTGCCCGAAAGGTTCATGGATGCGGTGACCGCCGTATCCGGGAGCGGACCTGCGTTCATCGCGCTGTTCCTGGAGGCGATGATCGATGCCGGCAGTAATATGGGCCTGAGCAGGGATGACGCTACAGAGCTGGCCGTCCAGACAGCCGTGGGAACCGCAAAGCTTCTTGATGGCGGCATGTCACCGGAGAGACTGCGGCAGATGGTCACGTCTCCCGGCGGAACAACTGCAGCCGGGCTGAAGGTGTTTGAGGAAAAGGAGTTGAAGAACACCGTTTCAGATGCCCTCCATGCGGCAAAGAACAGGGCACAGGAACTGGGCAAGAAAGCCTGAGGCGGGCGGTTCCCGTTGCTTTGCATGAGATTTCCGTCAGCAGCCGGAGGGTTTCCTGACGACCCGAGAGGGTTTTGCCGGGCGCATGCAGCCGAAACAGTCAGGGCGAGATCAGAATAGATAAAAAACCATACCACATTGTAAAATATCACGAAATTAACAGACAAGGAGGAACATGCTGATCTTTGCTAACCTGCTCCTGACCGTTGCGGAGATAGTAAATATGCTTTTGAACGTGTATTACTGGATTGTCATTGTGGCTGCGCTGATCAGCTGGGTAAACCCTGATCCGTACAACCCTGTGGTAAGGTTCCTGCGCACGGTCACGGAGCCAGTATTCAGACCCATCCGGAGACTTATCGGATACCGGCTTGGCCCCATTGATATTTCACCGATTGTCGTTATTCTTGCTATCCTTTTTATCCAGAAGTTCCTGGTTCGGTCGGTCATAGAGATTGGGTATAAAATCAAGGGGGGAGCGTTCATATGAGGATCACGCCGCTGGATATCCAACAGAAGCAGTTCAAGATGAAGATGCGGGGCTTTGACGTTGAAGAGGTCTATGGCTTCCTCGAGATTGTGCGGGAAGAGATGGAAGACCTGCTCAGGGAGAATGCCAACCTTAAGGAGAACATCCAGCGTTCAGAAAACCAGGTCAGGGAATACCGCGATATGGAGACCACGCTCAGGGAAACACTCATGACTGCGCAGCAGATGGTCGAGGACTTTAAGATCAATTCGCGGAAGGAGGCGGAACTCCTGATCCGGGAGGCGGAAACCAAGGCAGACGCGCTGGTCCGGGAGGCGCATGAGAAGGTCATCAAGATACATGAGGACATCACGGACATGAAGGGCATCCGCCGCCACTTCAAGGAAGAACTCAAACGTCTCATTGAGAATCATCTCAAGATGCTCGAATTCGACAATCGCCGAGAGGGCCAAGACAAGGAAGCAGTCACGGAGTGAGCGGAACACCGCAGTATAAGACGCTCAAGGGGATGCAGGATATCCTGCCGCCCGACACGTTCCTCTGGCAGTCCGTTGAGCAGACAGCCCGCCGGATATTTTCCGCCTTTGGATTCCAGGAGATCAGGGTCCCGGTGTTGGAGGCAACCAGTGTCTTTTCGCGATCGATCGGAGAACAGACCGACATTGTAGAGAAGGAGATGTACACCTTTACGGATAAGGGCGGCAGAAGCGTCTCCCTCAGGCCTGAAGGGACAGCCGCCGTGGTACGGAGCTATGTGGAACATAATCTCCACAGCCTGCCATCGCCCCAAAAGTTCTACTATTCGGGCCCGATGTTCCGGTATGAACGGCCCCAGTCCGGAAGGTTCCGGCAGTTTTATCAGATCGGCGTGGAGGCCTTTGCTGACCCACACCCGCGGATGGATGCAGAGGTGATATCAATGCTGGGACGGTTCCTCACGTCTATCGGCCTAGAGGGTGTATCATTCCAGATCAATTCGATCGGATGCGAACAGTGCAGACCTGCATACAAGGATGCACTGCTCGGGTTTTTCTCGGATAAAAAGGAAAATCTCTGTCCTGACTGTGTGCGCAGATTTGACCAAAACCCACTGAGGATACTCGACTGCAAGGTCAGCAGATGCATCGAGGCGCGGTCAGATGCTCCCCGGATAACTGACCATCTCTGCCAGGATTGCAGGACGCATTTCGAGAAACTGCAGAACCTGCTGACGCTGCTTGAGGTATCCTTCGCGGTCAACCCTGAAATGGTGAGGGGGCTTGACTACTATACGAGAACGACCTTTGAAGTAACCAGTCAGGGCCTTGGCAGTCAGAATGCGGTTGCTGCCGGCGGCAGGTACAACCGGCTGGTGAAAGAATTTGGCGGACCGGATACGCCGGCGATAGGGTTTGCCGTCGGCATGGAACGGATGGTGGGACTGCTGAAACAGTCAGCTTCCCTGACATGGCCGGCACCAGCGGTATTTATTGCAGCTCTTGGTGAAGCAGCGGGGAATGCGGCGCTCCGTATTGCCGGTAAGCTTCGCGATCAGGATCTCTGGGCTGAGGTTGGCGATGCCGAAAGTTCCCTGAAGAGCCAGTTGCGGCGAGCAGACAGACTTGCCGCGCGTTTTGTTTTTATCCTCGGTGACGAAGAACTGCGGTCAGGGACCCTGAAATGGAAAAATCTTGCTGACGCATCCCACGGGGAAGTGAAGATGACGGAAATTAAGGAATTCCTTGCCGCGATCTGATGAACAAGCACCTGCTTCATGCTTTTTCTCCGGCGTGTTTGTTTTATGGTAGGCTCACGAGGCCATGAAGTATAAGGCACATGTCCCGGGACTGCTGCTGGCCGGCGTTATTGCACTTCTCTCGGCATATATTTCTACGTTTCACGCATCCTTTGACGCCCTGGTAATATCCATAATCATCGGCATGATTTTCAATAATCTTATCGGTGTACGAGACATATTCATACGAGGAACAGATATTGCCATAGGGGTTCTTCTCCCTGCAGGAATTGCCCTCTACGGCACGCAGCTTTCCCTTGCCGGAGTGAATGCAAGCCTCTTCGCCAGCATATTTCTGGTTTTTGTGATGACCTTTGGTCTCACCGTGATGCTTTCCCGCATGTTTCATCTGAACGCGAGGATTGCCATTCTTCTTGCATCCGGCCTTTCCGTATGCGGTGCATCGGCAATCGCCATCGTCTCCCCCCTTATTGCTGCGAAACGGGAGGATACCTCGGTATCCGTTCTGTCCGTCATGATGCTCGGCCTTATTGGTATGATCTTCTATCCGCTGCTCTACGACCTTGTACCTTTTTCGAAAGAAGAGTTCACCTTTATTGCGGGAACAACGCTGCCCATGATAGGGCAGGTGAAGGTGGCGGCAGGGAATGTCTCTCCTGAATGCGTGAACAGCGCTCTGCAGATCAAGCTGGTACGTGTTGCCTTCCTTGTTTTTCTCATTCCGCTGGCCATGGTTCTGTCATGGAAGGATGAGAAGCGAGTCGTGGTTCCCTGGTTCGTTGTGGTATTTGTACTTCTTTCGGTTCTGGCAAATTCGCTGAAATCCCTGAAAGACTTTCTGGATCTTGGCAGAGCCGCAGGCACATTCTGTCTTTCTGCTGGGCTTGCGGCAATAGGGCTTTCCGTTGATTTTGATACGGTTGTGGATGAGGGTCTGTCACCGCTGGGCGTCATACTTGTTTCGTGGCTGGTCGTCATAATCGCAATTTTCCTCTTCAGGAATATCTATTAATGCTCAAGAAACGAATCATCTCACGCTTGATCGGCCTGCTGATAGTTTTTGCCCTGCTGATAGTGGGTCCGTATTCCTTAACCATTATCAAGCAGGTACAGAAGATGAACAGCCAGGAAGAGTCACTGAGCAGGCACGGTGCTCATGACGGGAATCCTGCGCATAGGGAATTCACCTCCCGGCTTATTGAGCAGATGGTACCGTTCACGTTCTATATCCTGATCCTGGCTTTCCTTCTTTCGGTATTTTTTCTCAGAAATATGCTCATCTCCCTGACGAACCTCAGGAAAGGAACAAGGGAGATGAAGGAAGGAAACCTTGATGTTCAGCTTGATGTCCTGACTGATGACGAACTCGGCGATGTGACGAGAGCGTTCAATGATATGGCAGTTGCGCTTAAGAAAAAGACGCTGGAGCTTGAGCAGAAGAACCGGTATGTCACTGCCATGCTCGATCCCCTCTGGGTCGTCGACCAGGAGGACAGGATCATTGACATCAATCCTGCCTTCACGCGGCTGTTCGGCCATGCCCGGGAAGACGTGATGGGGGTATCCGTGTACGATCTTCTTGATGAGAAAAACGCATTGATCATGAGAAAGCAGCGGGCAGAAGAACGGAGAAACGGGATCGCGTCCATATATGAACTGAACGTTCTGTCCAAGAGCGGGATAGCGATCCCGGTCCTCGTCAGCGGGGCTCCCATGTTTTCGGGAGATCAGATCGTGGCACAAATAGGGATCCTCAAGGATTTCAGGGAGCAGCGCAGCCTGCGGGAGGAACTGCAGAATTCTCTGGACTATATCGAAACGATCATGAACAGCATTCCTGACGAAATGATCGTCATAGACCGCAGTTATAAGATTGTCATGGCCAACCGGATTGCGGCTGGAAAAGCTGAACTCGACCTGACTGGCCAGCTTTGTCATCAGGCGCTGCATAACTCACCCGAACCATGCTGGTCTCAGGGGTATGAATGTCCTACCCATGCTGTTTTTGCAGACGGCAAGAGTCATGGGATCATACATCAACATGCCGCGGGGAACGGCAGTATCCAGCATTATGAGATCTTAGCCAGCCCGGTAAAAGATGCATCGGGAGCTGTACGGCATGTCATTGAACTCCTCAGGAATGTTACCGAGCGGGTGGAGAATGAGGCTGAGATCGTCCAAAAGAACAAGGAACTCACGGTCCTGAACAGCATTTCCGGAATTCTCAGCCGGTCGCTCAAGCCCAATGAGATATTCACGAAGGTACTCGAAAGAATGAGCGAACTGCTGTCCATGGATGGCGGCGGCATATTCTTCCTGGACGAGGAAACGAAGGAAATGCTCTGCCAGTATCACAGCGGGATCACGGCTGACCATGCAAGAACCATCAGCAGAATCCGTCTCGGGGAGGACCTGCCGGGCAGGGTGGCGGTCACCGGGCAGATCATTTCTACCTCGGACATCTCGTGCGATCACCGGGTCGGGCGGTCGATCATCAAGCATTCCGGTATTCGCGGATACTGCTGCGTTCCGGTAAAAGGAAAGGAGAGGATCATCGGGGTCTTAACTCTTTTCAGCTTTAATCCGCATGTGTTTACCCCCGGGGAGGAGAGCATCCTGTCCGCGGTCGGTGAGATGACCGGAATGGCGCTGGAGAATATCCGGCTGTATGAGAAACTGCGCTTGATGTATGAATACCAGCAGAAGCGGTGGGAAGAGGAGCATCGGCATCTGCTTACCATGTCAGCAAAGCTCGGCGCAGAAATTGAGATTGAAGACATCATGAACCAGGTCCTCGGGCTTTTGCGCCAGATCTTCAGGGCGGACTTCGCCTGGATGCTCGTGAACGATCCGTCCGGGGACCTCGTTCTCAGGTCTTCTACACGGACAGGAGATAAGGAAGGAGTTACGATATACGCTGCAGACGTCACTTCGCTCGAACGGTATGCGCTGAGCAGGAGGCAGATGGTGTCGGTGTCCGATATACGCGCGGGGTCCCGATTTGATATTTCTCCCGATGTGTCCGGATATCATGCTGCCATAGCTGTGCCCATGTTCATCGGCGAAAAGCCGGTCGGCGTATTTACCCTGTATCATATGATCCAGAAGGATTTCAAGGAGGAAGAACTCCATTTCCTCGAGATCATGGCGAATATGATCTCGGTTGCCTATGAACGGTCTGAATATTATCGGCGCGCCGGAAGGGAAAAGGAGCTTGCAGACACTATTGTTCAGAGCGTTGCTGACGCGATCATGACAGTCGACCGGCAGTTGAAGGTGATAGCGGTGAACTCTGCATTTGAGAAATTGACCGGTCTCGGTCGCGACAGGGCTGTCGGCGTTCAGGTCTGCGATAACTTCCGGTTCAGTGATAAAAACATTGATTTCCGCATACGGCTGGGTGAATCCCTTGAAGAGGCAGCGCAGGGCAAGGCTGCCTCCCGCACTTCGGTCCTGACGACGCGAGTCGGCAGCAGGACCCCGGTGACCATAACCAGTTCCCCGATCCTGGGCAACAATGGCACGATTTCAGGCATCGTGAACCTGATACGGGACGTGAGCCGGGAAATAGAACTGGACAGGATGAAGACCGAGCTTGTCAGGTCAGTTTCCCATGAGTTCAGAACGCCTCTTTCGGCGATCGTCGGCATGACCGAGATGCTCCTGCAGGGTGACGTGGAAGACAGCAGGGCGAAGAAATATCTGAACATCATCAGGAATGAGGGTCTGCGGCTGGCAAAGATGGTGACAGAACTTCTGCGGCTGGCGCGCATTGACAGCGGGAAAGAGACCCTGCAGTTCCGGCAGATCGATATCGAGGCGCTGCTGAAGGATATTGTCAACACTCTTGCCGCTTCTGTCGATAGGCAGGATGCGACGATCCGATATGCGATGGATGGCGCCAGCTACATGCTTGGCGATGAGGGGAACCTTAAACAGGTGCTGATGAATCTTATTGACAACGCCTTAACATTCTCTGACAAAGGATGTATGATACAGGTAGACATCAAGCGGACAGGTAACATGATTGATATTGCAGTTACGGATAACGGCTGGGGAATTCCGGAAGAGGACATCCCGCATCTTTCGGAGCGTTTTTACCGCGGGGGGCATGGGGACAGGGTAAAAGGCACGGGGCTCGGTCTTGCCCTCTGTAAAGAGATCGTGAAAATGCATAACGGTACCATGTCTATACAGAGCGCGTTGGGAAAAGGCACCACAGTGCTGGTCAGCATTCCGCACAGGGAGGTCGCGTGAGCAAGGTTATTGTTGTTGACGATGAACCTTTCATTCTCATGATGATAGAGGACAAGCTCAAGACTGCAAAGATCGATGTCGTGACGGTGCGTGAGAGCAGACACGCTTTGGAACGTATACGAAATGAACGGCCTGACCTCATAATTCTTGACTGGATGATGCCCGGCCTGAGCGGCATTGATCTCTGCAGGCGCATAAAGGCTGACCCTGACCTCCGGGATATCCCCATTTTTATGCTTACGGCAAAAGGACAAGACACGGATGAAGAGCAGGGCCTGCAGTGCGGCGTCAGCAGGTATATAACCAAGCCTTTCAGCCCCAAGTCACTTCTTGAGATGGTGCAGGAAACTGTCGGCAATGAACAACTATAAGGACGATCTCACCGCGACTGTACAGGAGTTGAGCCACGCCTATGAAGAACTCTCGCTCCTGTACCGGGTGGCGGGGATGTTCGCATCTCTCAGCATCGACGATATCTGTTCCCGCATGGTGGATGAGGCTATAGATACGCTCGGTGTCAAGACGGCAGCTGTGCTTTTTCTCGATGATAAGACCGGTGTCCTCTATTCCAAGATATCCCGAGGTTCATGGGATAATACGCGCACATTTTCCCGCGACGCTGAGGTCATATGGAAGACGATCCAGACGCGGAAACCCTCAGCCTTCTGCAGGATCGCGGAAACCCCGTACCGGGATTATATTCCAGGTGTTCGTTCTCTTATGGTATGTCCCATTCAGGGCAAGGTCAAAACCATTGGTGCGATTGTTGTGGCTGACAAGGAAGGGGATCAGGAATTTTTTTCGAGTGATACGAAACTTCTCATGGCAATCTCGTCGCAGGCAGGTCTCTCGGTGGAGAATGCCATGCTCCATGCTGAACTTGAGGGCCTGTTGCTTGGCGCGATACGATCCCTGGTGAAAGCACTGGAGGCGACATCACACTGGACGGCCGGCCACACGGAACGGGTCACGGAATACGCCCTGGCGATCGGCCGGCTGCTGAACCTGCAGGGAGATTTGCTTGAGAAGCTGAAGATAAGCTCTCTCCTGCATGATATCGGGAAGATAGCGACACCACGGGAGATTCTGAATAAGAATTGTGCCCTGAGTGAGAGTGAACTGATCGAGATCAAGAAGCACCCGGGAGTCGGCGCAGAAATCCTGGGCGAAATGGTTCAGTTCAATGAGGTCATACTCTGCATTAAATATCATCACGAGCACTGGGACGGCAAGAACAGCCTCTTCGGACTGAAATATGAGGAGATCCCGCTCCTGGCAAGGATCCTTTCGGTTGCGGATACCTTTGATGCTCTCACCTCGGACAGGCCATACCGGCCGCGCAGGGAAAGGGAGGAGGCGATCCAGGAAATCAAGCGCTGTTCCGGCAGCCAGTTCGACCCTGCTGTAGTCGATGCTTTTCTCGCCTGGGTTAACAGCACTACCCTACAATATCAAGCTCCCTTACCCTGAAAGTAGCTCCCAGCTGTTCTGCTATCTCTCTGCACCGGGCTATATCCACTCCGGGCATGTTCACGACGGTTATCTGAACGTCGGGCACCGACTCCTTTACATCCCGGATAAACCTGATCACCGCGTTAAAGGCATCAGGGAACGCAGGGCCGCAGAGCCTGTTATAGGTATCTTCGTCCTGAGCATCAAGACTGATGGAAATGCTGTCGACAATGCCTTTGAGTTCCGGAATGATATTTCTGCCATGAATGAGGTTCGCATGGCCGTTGGTGTTGATCCGCACGCGGCCGCGCCGTGACTGTATCCATTGCGCGATGTTTTTGACGGTCTCGAGTCTCAGGAGGGGTTCCCCGTAACCGCAGAAGACAATCTCCCGGTAGCGGGCAGGATCTCCGATCTCAGCTTTCAACTCTTCTTCGGTCGGCTCATGGGACAGCCTGAGCCTGTGTCCCTTGACATAGTCGGAATGGAACTTGACGCAGAAGGAGCACCTGTTTGTACAACGGTTCGTGATGTTCAGATACAGACTGTCACGAATCTGGTAAGCTATCTCCCCATTCTCAGGCAGTAGCCCTATGCGGAAGAGGCGTTTTGCGTTCAGTGTTGTTATCCGCGCAACATCCTGCAGACTGACACCTCTGAGTTCGGCGATCCTTTTTGCCGTGTACACAAGAAAGGCGGGTTCATTCCGTTTTCCCCGAAAGGGTTCCGGTGTAAGGTAGGGGGCGTCGGTCTCGATCAGAAGATAGTCATCCGGAACTATCCGGACCAGTTCGTGCAGGCCCTGTGCCTTCCTGAATGTTACCGGGCCTGCAAGGGAAATACAGAAGCCCAGGGCCATGACCTCTTCAGCCATTGCCCTGTCTCCGGAAAAACAGTGAAAAACACCACTGGTAATGCCTGAATTGCGCACGATCCGCAATGTGTCGCTGCTCGCCTCCCTGCTGTGAATGACCACGGGAAGTCCGGCTTCTCCGGCAAGCAGGAGATGCTGTTCGAACACTCTTCGCTGAACATCACGCGGAGAATGATCATAGTGGAAGTCAAGGCCTGTTTCACCGATGGCAACAACCTTTGCCTTTTGGGTCAGGTCCTTCAGACAACGGTACGTTTCAGCGGTGAAATCCTTCGCATCGTGCGGATGGATGCCGACAGCGCAAGAGACACCGTCATATTGATCTGCGAGTGCAACACCTTTCAGTGTACCTTCGAGGTCGGAGCCGATCGTGATAAGCGATTCAATGCCCGCCGCCCGGGAACGAGCGAAGACTGCGTCCCGGTCCTGGTCAAACTCCTTCATCTCGATATGACAGTGGGTATCGATAAATGCCGGTGGCGTGGCATCTGTCACATATGCCGGATCGGTCGTAGACTCTTTTTCTGCATTGCCGCGTTTCACAGTGGTCCTATTTCTTGTACCGGAAGCTCAGCACGGGAACTGGCCACAGGAGTTATGCGCCGAACTTCTTGAGCCTCAGCGCATTGGCGAGGATGAAGGACATGAGCTGCACGGTGGGAAAGATGCCGAATTCCCCCCTCAAGCACTCACGCTCGGAAAACGATGAACAGAGACCGCCAAGAACATAGGGGGAACGAAGCAGGACCGGCACGGGATGCCAGCTATGGCCCCTGACAATAGCAGGCGTCGAATGGTCTCCCGTGACGACCAGAACATCGGGGTTCAGTGCCTCGATCTGCGGAAGGAGCTGATCGAACTCCTCGATCCTTTTTACCTTTTCGGCAAAGTTGCCGTCTTCACCATAGGAATCGACCTTCTTCACATGAAGGAAGAAGAAATCATATGCGGCATAGTTGGCCCTTAAGAAATCGATCTCATCTTCAACAGTACCTTTCAGTTCCGGGGCGTGCATCCCGACGAGTTTCGCGAGACCGCGGTACATGGGATACGTGGCAATGGCAAGGGCATGCAGACCGAAAGCCTGCTCGAACGTCGGAATATCGGGCTTTCCGGAAAAACCTCTCATGAGGATAAAATTGGCTTTCTCTTCATGCTTCAGTATCTCCTGCGCACGGGCAATGAGTATCTCCGCAACAGCGGCAACGCTTTCTGCACTCTGCGAGCTGCCGGAAGGCTTCAGCGGCGGTCTGCCTTCGAGCTGGGGATCGGTGTCCGGGATGTTTGCAGCGTCCTTGTCGAGGATATGCGGAAATCTCATGAGAACGGCGAGCCGGTGCTCCATGCCCGGGGCAAAGGTCATTTTCACATCTGCTATGTTCGGTATATTCTCCTGGAGCAGCTCCGTGAGCTTGCTGCTCCGGTCTGTCGGTATTCGTCCCGCTCTCCGGTCCGTGATAACGCCATCCCGCATGGTTGCATAGTTGCACCTGACCGCTATGTCAGTATTCATGATCTCCAAGCCAAGGCCCAGTGCCTCGAGAATGCCTCTTCCTATCTGGTGCTCGAGAGGGTCATACCCGAAGAGGGAAAGATGTCCCGGACCGCTCCCCGGTGTAATGCCGGCGGCTACCGGGGTGTGCAGTCCGCATGCGGATATGCGCGCGAGCCGGTCCATATGGGGCGTTGCGGCTTTCTCGAGCTCTGTCCTGCCGTTCAGCGGAAGCCCGCCGAGGCCATCAAGAACAACGAGGATGATTTTGGACGGATTTTTCTGTGCAAGACGGGTGACCAATTTCTGCATGGAACATACTACTGTATAGATCGAGAAGTTTTCAAGGTGACCTGCCTGAAGGTACGCTGCAGCCTTTTTCAGGCCGTCGCGGAGGCATGACAACGATGGGACATTGTGGTATAGTACCTCGTAAGAACGGCGTGATTATGAAGATGAAGAGCCTGGCAGGAAATTTTCTTATAGCGTCACCGATACTGGATGATCCGAATTTCAGCCATACGGTGGTGCTCATGTGCGACCACACAGATGAAGGCGCGTTCGGTCTTGTGGTGAACCGCGTGCTCATGGAAAGCTTTCAGCCCCTTCTCAATAATTTTGACATATCCGGCAGTTCGGTCGATATGCCGGTTTATTTCGGCGGACCGGTAAAGCCTGAACAGGGGTATATTATCTATACGCCGTTCAACAAAAAATACGGATCCCTCAAGGTTGCCGCCAATATCGGCGTGACAGCTTCCCAGGAAATGCTCTTCGATATCCTGGAAGGCAGAGGGCCTGAACGGTATCTTTTTGCCCTTGGTTTTTCCGGATGGAGCTCCCAGCAACTCGAAGAGGAGCTCCTGACAGACAGCTGGCTCGTCGCGCCCTGCAGCCAGGAGATCATTTTTTCTCTGCAGGTGCGTGACCGCTGGAGGGCTGCTGCAAGACAGATAGGCGTTGATTTTCATCGCTATTCGGACAGGTCGGGCAACGCATAGCGGCGCGTAATACCCAAGAAGGAGCTCACCATGAAAGTGCTGGCATTCAATGGCAGTCCCCGAAAAGAAGGAAATACCTACCATGCCATCAACATCGTCCTTGATGAACTGAGGAAAGAGGGGATCGGGACGGAATATGTGCAGCTCGGCGGAGCAGACATCAGGGGCTGCAGGGCATGCTTTAAGTGTTTTGAGCTGAAGAACCGACGCTGCATCCAGCAGGATGACCTGAATGGATTCGTCGAGAAGATGATCGATGCGGACGGCATCATTATCGGTTCCCCCACCTACTTTGCTAATGTTTCGACCGAGGTCAAGGCTCTCATAGACAGGGCGGGTCTTGTGGCACGCGCAAATGACAGTCTTTTTAAACGCAAGGTCGGTTCGGCAGTCGTCGCCTTCAGACGCGCGGGCGGTACCGACGTCTATTCGAGTATCAATTACTTTTTCGGTATTAACCATATGATCATACCGGGTTCCAGTTACTGGAGCATCGGCATGGGCAGAAATCCCGGGGAAGTTCTGCAGGATGAGGAGGGCGTGGCTACCTTCAGAAACCTTGGAGAAAACATGGCCTGGCTTCTGAAAAAGCTCTCCGCGTAGCCGCTGAATCCGTCACGCTGCTGACGGGGTTTTTCCCCGGCGCGCAGTATATCGGGAGAGTGACGGGGAAGGATGCGGCATCACACTTCCAGGTTCTGCAATAGCCGAATGATCACGGTATTTGCTACGGCCAGGCCCTTTCTGGTGAGCCGCAGTCGGTTGTTGATGATTTCCGTGAACTCATCCTCGATCAGCTGCTGCGCAGCTGTTGTAATGTCAAGGTTCAGATCGTCCGCATCATTCAGGGGTATGCCTTCCCGTTGCCTGAACCCGAGCATGATGAATTCCCTTACCCTGTCTGCCGTCGATAATCGTGCCGAGTCAATTTCCGGGATGATGAGGTTGTCCAGTTTCCCGATATAATCGGAAAGAGAATTCGTATTTCTTGTACGGCAGCCGTCCAAAAAACTATGTGCCCCTGTGCCAACAGCAATATACTCGCCTCTGCCCCAGTAGTTCGTGTTATGGATGCAGCGGTAACCCGACAAGGCATAGTTCGATATCTCGTAGTGCTCAAACCCTGCTTCTGCAAGGATATCGAGAGCCAGAGAGGACATGCGCAGTATTTCTTCTTCGTCGGGCATAACAAGAACGCCCGCATCCCTGAGCCTCGTGAGCCGCGTTCCCTTCTCCGGGGTTAGTTCGTATGCGGAGATATGCCGAGGGAAAAGGCTGATTGCCCTGTGCAGAGAATCTTTCCATGTCCCGATGGTCTGGCCGGGAATGCCGTACATAAGGTCGAGCGAGAGGTTCTTTATCCCTGCCATGAGCAGTATCTCGGCAGATCTGAAAGCCTCGCTGGAAGTGTGCACCCTTTCGAGTATCTTCAGTTCAGTATCGGAAAACGACTGGACACCGAGACTGACCCTGTTCACTCCCAGGGACAGCAGCAGGTTTGCCTTTTCTCCTGTTACGGTGCCGGGGTTTGTTTCCATGGTGACCTCAGCTTCCGGGGAGACAATATACTGTTTCCGGATGGCCGAAAATATCTGCTTCAGGCATGTTTCAGGCAGGATCGCGGGGGTCCCGCCCCCGATATATATAGTTTTCAGGTGGGGTGCAAAGGTTTTTTTCAGCTCCAGTTCTCTGCAGAGGGCGTTCGTATATCTTTGCGCCAGGTCATGATCATAGGGGAAGGAGAGAAAATCGCAATAACTGCATTTCCGTATGCAGAAAGGGATATGAACATAGAGAAACTCTGCCATAGGCTATTGTACGTCAGAGGGAGCGCATAATGCAGGATATGCTATCATTAAGACCTATGGAACTTTCTGAGCTGGTAAAGATCATGGTGGCGCTGCGCGCTGAACATGGCTGCCCTTGGGACAAGCAACAGACGCGGGATTCTCTTAAGCCGTTCATCATAGAGGAGGCCTATGAAGTGCTCGAAGCAATCGACCAAAAGGATCCCGGTGCCATCAAAGAGGAACTTGGCGACCTTCTCTTTCAGATCGTATTTCAAAGCCGTATTGCAGAAGAAAACAGTGAGTTCGGGATATCGGATGTGATCGAAACGATCGCGAGAAAGATGATCAGCCGCCATCCCCACGTGTTTGGCGATGCTTCCTGCAGGAATGCGGAAGAGGTGGTAGTGAACTGGGAAGAGCATAAAAAGAGAGAGGGCAAGCAACGCTCCTCTATCCTGGAAGGGGTGCCGAAGGAGTTGCCGGCTCTGCTCCGCGCCCACAGACTCCAGTCCCGGGCATCTCGTGTGGGGTTTGACTGGGATCGGGCTGAGGATGTCCTGAAGAAGCTTGACGAAGAGGTGAGGGAGTTCAAAGAGGCGGTCAAACAAAAGAAAAAAGGCGAAATCGAAGACGAACTGGGTGATATCCTCTTCATGATCGTCAATATCGCCCGTTTTATAGGGGTTAATCCTGAAGATGCTTTGAGAAAAACCATCAGCAAGTTCATATCCCGCTTCCGCTACATAGAAATGGCCGCTGCGGACAGGGGCAGGAAGCTCTCCGATATGACTCTGGCTGAGATGGACGCTCTTTGGGACGAGGCAAAACAACGCATGTCATAATGTCCTTTGATCGACAGTTCACGGGAAAACCTATTGCAGTGTTCATGGCTTTAATTTATGATCTCGGATACAGTAAAATAATAAACTTTACTACGGGGAGGTGGATGTATGGGTCATGTAAAAGGACTCAAATGCAGGGAATGCGGAAGAGAATACCCTGTCGATCCCATCTATGTCTGCGAGTTTTGTTTCGGACCCCTCGAAGTTGGCTATGACTACAAGAGTATTGCAAAGGCCATAACACGAAAAAAGATAGAACAACGTCCTCAGACGCTCTGGCGGTACCGGGAACTGCTGCCCATTGACGGTGACCCCCTGGTTGGGCTTGCTTCAGGGTTTACCCCGCTGGTAAAGGCAGACAATCTTGCGCGCGAGATCGGTATTGATGAGCTCTTTATCAAGGACGATACTGTTGTGCATCCTACGCTTTCGTTCAAGGACAGGGTCGTGGCAGTTGCCCTTACCAAGGCGAAGGAATTTGACTTCGATACGGTAGCCTGCGCTTCAACAGGTAATCTCGCCCATTCGGTATCGGCGCACGGCGCAAGAGCAGGTTTCAAACGGTTCATCTTTATTCCTGCTTCGCTTGAGGCGAGTAAGATCGTAGCGTCTCTGGTGTATGAACCGAATCTTATAGCTGTCGACGGGAACTATGACGAAGTCAACAGGCTCTGCAGTGAAGTGGCAAACAAGTACCGGTGGGCCTTTGTGAATATCAATATACGCCCGTTCTATGCCGAGGGCTCAAAGACGATCGGATTTGAGATCGTCGAACAGATGGGATGGAAGGCGCCTGATCATATTGTCGTACCCTGTGCGAGCGGCTCTCTGCTCACCAAGGTCTGGAAGGCCCTGAAGGAGTTTAAACAGATCGGCATCCTCAAGGAGCTTGACACGAAGATCTTCGGCGCGCAGGCCACGGGCTGCGGCCCGATTGCGACTGCGGTCAAGGCGGGTACGGATGTTATCCGGCCGGTCAAACCGAATACGATCGCAAAGTCCCTTGCGATCGGCAATCCTGCTGACGGCTTCTATGCATCACAGGTCATCAAAGAGACCGGCGGATATGCGGAGGACGTATCTGACCAGGAGATCATTGATGCGATCAAGCTCCTGGCGCGTACAGAGGGCATCTTTGCGGAGACTGCGGGAGGCGTAACGCTCGCCTCGGCCATCAAGCTGATCAAGGCGGGCAGGATAACCCGGGAGGGTACTACCGTCATATGTATAACCGGAAACGGATTGAAGACACAGGAAGCCCTGCAGGGCCATACCATGATGCCGCATCACATTAAGCCGAGCCTGGCCTCATTTGAAGGGGTTCTCGGAAAGATCAGCAGGGGAGATTAAAAGGAGGGACGATATATGGCAGTGAAAGTAAGGATTCCAACGCCGTTGCAGAGACTGACGCAGGGAAAGGAAGAGGTTGAGGGTGCGGGTGGAACGATTATTTCCCTGGTCAATGACCTTGACCGGAAATATCCCGGGCTTGCAGAGCGAGTATCGGAGAATGGCAAGATACGCAGATTCGTGAACATCTATGTGAATGATGAGGATATCCGTTTCCTTAACGCCGAGGAAACGCTGGTGAAGGATGGAGACGAGGTCTCGATCGTTCCCGCTATTGCGGGCGGAACCGATAGGAGGCTATGATGAAAATGAGAGTCAGGCTGACGTTTCCGCAGAACCTTATCAAAGAACCGGTCATATTTACCATGGCCAAGGAGTTTAACGTTATGCCGAACATCAGGCGCGCCCGGGTAACGGAAACGGTCGGAGAAATGGTTCTTGAACTCGAAGGTGAGGATTCAAGGCTGCAGGAAGGGATCAATTTTCTCAAGGCAAAAGGCATTGAAGTTGAACTCATTGAAGGCGATGTTATTGAGTAGTCCCGATAGTCCGGACTGCGGGAGAAGAAAAACGTGACAATGGCAACGATCGGATCGATCACCGGATAGCGCCGTTTCCTGCTCTTTCCTGACGTTATGCAGACAGAAGGGTGCCATGTACACGCTTCGGGAAAGTGTCAGACGCCCGCATATCACGCGAGTGGTTGCGGAATAAAGCCGCGCAAGGCAAATGATAGCATATAGTATACAGTCGCGAGATTGATGAAGGAATAGATATGAAATATGTCGTGATCATTGGCGATGGCATGGCTGATCGGCCGCTGGCAGAGCTTGGCGGAAAGACACCACTACAGTATGCCCGTACGCCGAACATGG